>NZ_SRZM01000218.1 GCF_019402445.1 Brachyspira pilosicoli | reverse complement strand
TTACATCAGCACCTTGCTCTATTAAAAAATGAGCTATTTCAAAGTCTAGTATATCAATACTTCCTTCATCTGAAGTATCAAGAGTTTTATTTAAAGCTGTGTATCCTTCATTATCTTGTGCATTTATATTGGCTTTTTTTGAAACTAAATATTTTATTACATCTATATTTCTTTCATGACTATACTCACATGCTGATATTAGAGCAGTACTCCCTCCTTTATAAAAGTTTACATCAGCACCGTTTTCAACTAATAATTTTACTGTTTCTAAATTATTTACACCATATATTAAGGCTGTATTTCCATAATTATTGAAAGCATTTATATCAGCACCTTTTTGTATTAGAAGTTCTATCACTTTTATATTATGAAGTTTGGAAGCATACATTAAAGGTGTCTCTCCATCCTCATTTGTTACATTTATATCAGCACCATTATTTATTAAATATTCTGCAACAGATGAGTTTTCATCATATCTAGATTCAATATGTTCATAATCTAATGAGAGTAATAGAGGAGTTTCTAATGAGCTATATTCAGAATGTGTTTTGGCATTTATATTGGCACCTTTTTCAACTAAAAATTTAACCATATCATAGTCATTTCTTAAAGCTGCTATCATTAAAGGAGTATAATCATAATCAGGAGGATAATCCTCCCCACCCTTTATTCTTGATTCTAAGTCAAAACCATTTTCTACTAATACTTTAAACATTTCTCTATTTGGTGGCAATCCTGAAAAACTATAAGCTGTATTAAGAAGTGATCCTCCATAATTGTCTTTAGTATTTACATCAGCACCGTATTTTATTAATAAATTAAATATTTTTTTAGCATCTTCTAGTCCTTCTTCTTCGTAATGACAATAGCGAATATTATGATATAATACAGTGTTTCCATAATTGTCTTTAGTATTTGCATCAGCACCATTTTCTAATAAAAATTTAACCATTTCATAGCTTCCTATCATAGCAGCTCTCATTAATGCTGTATAACCATATTCATCTTGTGTGTTTATATTGGCACCTTGTTGTATAAGTAATTTTGAAATATCAAAATTATTATTAGCAATAGCAATCATTAAAGCTGTTTTGTTTTCATTATTTGATGCATTAGGATTGGCGCCTTTATCAAGCAAATATTTAACCATATCATAGTCTTCTTTATAAACAGCAATCATTAAAGGAGTATAATCAGAACTATCATCATTTATTTTTGACTCTAAATCAAAACCATTTTCAACTAATATTTTAAACATTTCTTTATTTTTATCAAAAGATTGTGAAATTCTATAGGATACATCAAGGAGAGATGTTCCTTTATCGTTTTTAGTATTTACATCAGCACCGTATTTTATTAATAAATTAAGTATTTTTATAGCATTTTCTGTTTCATTTTTTTGTCCGCGACTATTATGCTCAATACTATAATATAATGCAGTATCTCCTTCTGTATCTCTAATGTTTACATCAGCACCATTTTTTAATAAAAATTCAACCATTTCATAATTTGTATCTCTAGCAGTATACATTAATGCTGTAGCACCTGCTTTATCTCGAATATTTACATCAGTACCTTCTTCTATAAGCAATTTTGCTATATCATCATATCCACTTACAGAAGCATTTATTAAAGCTGTTCTATCATAAGAATCTAATGCATTACAGTTTGCACCTTGATCTAAATATGATTTAACTTTTTTTATATTATTATCTTCTACAGCAGAAAATAACAATTCATCTAAAGTTTTAGAATACAAAAGAATATTAAACAAGAATAATATAACAAATACTTTTTTCATATATACCCCCATATATATACAATTTGATTATATATTACAAAATATTCACAGTCAATATAATCATAATTCTTTAATTTCTATAATATATTAATTTATAAATTGATATTAATAAAATTTTTAGTATAATTAAATTGTTATTTTATTATAGGGAAGTGCTATGAAAATTATTATAAAAAATGGTACTATAGTTAATGCATCAGAAACTTATAAGGCTGATATATTAATAGAAGATGAAAAAATATCTAAAATAGGTGCTGATTTAAAATGCGAAGGAGCAGAAATAATTGATGCTTCAGGTAAGTATGTAATGCCTGGGGGAATTGATGTTCATACGCATATGGATATAGATGTAGGAATTGGCAGAGCTGTTGATGATTTTTATACTGGTACTGTTGCTGCTGCTTGCGGGGGTACTACTACTATAGTTGATCATATGGGCTTTGGACCTAAAGACTGCGATGTGTTTCATCAATTAAAATATTATCATACTCTTGCTGATAATAAGGCTGTTATTGATTATAGTTTTCACGGAGTTTTGCAGCATGTTGATGAAGATGTTCTTAATGGGCTTGAAGTATTAGCAAAAGAAGAAGGCTTACAAAGTACAAAATTGTATTTAACTTATAACTATAAAATAGAAGATGATAATGTTGTGCGTGTACTTAAAAAAATGAAAGAGCTTAATGGAGTTTCTGCTTTTCATGCTGAAAACCATTATGTAGTAGAATATTTAAAGAAGAAATTTGTTGAAGAAGGCAAAACTTCTGCACATTATCACCCTATAAGCAGACCTCCTGAAGCAGAAGCAGAGGCTGTTAATAGAATTATACATTTATCTGTTATAGCGGGAAATGCTCCTGTTTATATAGTTCATACTTCTGCTTCAAAAAGTGTTGATGAAATAGTTAATGCAAGAGCTTTAGGACATAAAAATATTTTTTCAGAAACTTGTCCTCAGTATTTAGTTTTAACTGATAAAGAATATGACAGAGAAGACGGACTTAAATTTGTAATGTCTCCTCCATTAAGAAAACAGGAAGACTCTGACAGATTATGGAAAGCTATTGCAGACGGACATATTCAGGTAATAGCAACAGACCATTGTCCTTTTAATTATGAAACAGATAAAATAAAAGGAAAAGATAATTTTACTAAATGCCCTAATGGTGCAGGCGGAGTTGAAGAAAGATATCCTTTGATGTTCTCTGAAGGCGTTATGAAAGGAAGAATAAGCATAAATAAATTCGTTGAAACTTTATGTTATAATCCTGCTTTAATATACGGACTTTATCCAGAGAAAGGTGCTATTATTCCAAATGCCGATGCTGATATTACTATAATAGACCCTAATAAAAAATCTATTATCACAAAATCTAATATGCATGGGGCTTGCGATTATACTGCTTATGAAGGAATTGAGCTTTTATGTTCTATTGATACAGTTATATCAAGAGGAAAAATTGTATGCAAAGACAATAAGTTTGTAGGCACTAAAGGACATGGAAAATTTATAAAAAGAAAAACTTTAGATAAATATGCAGATTTTAGTAATCATTTTAAATTGGGCGATTATGTGGATATTGAGTGTAACTAAAAAATTGTAAATTAATAGCAGTTATTATTTTTTAATAGCTGCTTTTTTATATTAAAAAATGTAGCTCTTCGCGAAGCGTATCCGAAAGATATAAGGTTCTATTATATCAATACCGAGGTACTCCCTTCAGTCGTACCAAGTAGGTGCCTATCGCAAAATAACTGTGGAAAAACAACCGCAAATAAAAAACTATTTTTCTATCTTATAGCAATTATCATATTCTATATCATTTTCTTTTAATATATTAATTAATTTCTCTTCAAAAACAACTTCACTCTCCCAGCACATTCCGCACCCTGCAGATATTTCACTTGGTATAGATATAATATTTCCTAATAATTCATTAGTTTGAGCCGTAACATTTTTAAAAGCTTTTTCTGCTCTCATAACATCTGTTGTGGTATTGAATGTTATTATTAATCTTTTTTCTTTATTATCTTCATTATTATTTTCTGCTATATTATTTTTTGTATTGTTAATTACTTTATTATTAGATTTTTTTTCAAATCCTATTATAGCAGCACCTATAGCACCAGCATACTGCCCTCTTTTATCTGTTATCACTTTTCCGCCTAAAGCTTTCTCTAAAGCCTTAACTAAATAATCAAACATGCATAATCCTCCAGTTAGAAAATAAGTATCATCTTTAAACTTTCCGCATAATGAAGAGACTTTATTTGCAACAGAGTTTACTATAGCATAAGCAATCTCATTTTTTTCTTTTCCGCTAGCCTTAAGACCTATAACCTCAGTTTCAGCAAATACAGTACACATAGAGCTTATTACAACATCAGTGCTTTCACATTTTTGAGCCTCTTCAAGAAGTGTTGATATAGAACAACCCAAAGAATTAGCCATTAACTCTATAAATCTACCAGTGCCGGCAGAACATTTATCATTCATAATAAAATTGTCAACTTTACCATTTTTTATGCTTATTATTTTTGTATCCTGCCCGCCTATGTCAATTAATGTGCCGTCTAAATTTGAAAATAAAAAATTGGCTCCCTTAGCATGACAAGTAATCTCTGTTATGGTTTTGTCAGCATATTCTATTGCAACTCTCCCATAACCAGTACCAACAAAATATGAATCTTCTTTTTTAATGTTTTTCTCTTCAAGCATTTTTAGTATCTGTGAAGAAGCTTCCACTCCAGACCAGCCAGTAGGAATCATAAACAATTCTACAAAATCATTTTTCTTATCATCATAAACAGCAACCTTAGAAGCAGTTGAACCTATATCTATGCCAACATAATACATTTTTATTTTTCCTTTAATTAATTTTAATTTTATTTAATAGTTTTTATTATACAACTTATAAACTTTTACTTATCTCCCTAACAGCATCAATCCCCTTTTCTATCTCTTCAAATGTATTAAAATAAGAAAAGCTAAATCTCACTATTCCTTGTTTAACAGTGCCTAAAGCCTCATGCATAAGAGGTGCACAATGCCCTCCCGCCCTCGTTGCTATGTTATATTTGCTTGATAATATATCAGACACTTTGGAAGAATCCACATCTCCAATATTTAAAGACACTATAGAAGTTCTTTTTTTTGTATTATAATTTCCATAAAGCTTAATGTTTTCTATGTTTTTAATACCATTATAAAAGCAATCAGCTAACTCTCTTTCTTTATCTCTAATTTTTTCTATGGTTTCATTTTCTATAAATTCTAAAGCAGCATTAAGACCAGCTATAGAATGACTATTTAATGTACCCGCTTCAAGTCTTGTTGGCATATTTTCTGGGTGTGTCTTTGAATAGGTTTTTATTCCAGAGCCTCCTGTTTTTAATGGCTTAATATCTATGCCTTTTTTTATGCATAAGCCGCCTGTACCTTGAGGAGCCATCAAACCTTTATGACCAGTAAAGCATACTACATCTATATTATTTTTCTTCATATCTATATTAATACTTCCTGCTGTTTGAGAAGCATCGAGTATAAATAATATATTATGTTTAGTGCATAAACTACCAATAAACTCAATATCCAAAACATCACCTATAACATTAGAAGCATGCGTACAGATAATTGCTTTAGTGTTTTGTTTTATGTTTTTTTCTATATCCTTATAATTTAATTCACCTTTATTATTTGCTTTTATTATTGTTAGCTCTGTTCCTAAAGTTTCCATTTCATAGATAGGTCTTAAAACGCTGTTATGTTCAAGTGATGTGGTTATAACATGGCTATCTTTATTAATTATGCCTTTTATTGCTGTGTTTAATGCCTCTGTAGAATTGCTTGTAAATGCAACATAATTGGGGCTATATCCATTAAAAAGTTTAACTATTTTCTCTCTTGTATCAAGTATAACTCTCTCACTATTTAATGATAATTCATAAGAGCCTCTTGAAGCATTTGCAAAACTGTTTATTGCATCAAAAACTGCTTTAGCAACTGTGTCTGGTTTTTTTAGTGTAGTAGCTGCATTATCAAAATATATCATTTTTAATTCCATAAATATAATAAAAAAGTTTATTAATAAAAAATAATATATTTATAGCATCTCAACAAAAGCTTCTAATCTAGTTCTAAGCTGAGCAGTATCGCTATTAGAATAATTAGTCTCTATTTGTAAATACGACTTTCCGCATTCTTCTACAGTGCGTCTAATCTTTTCACCTTCTACAGCATAAGTATGACAAGAGCTTAAAATAACATCCACTACACCATCTATTTTATATTCATCAATATATCTTTTTATAATATCCATTCTTTCATTATTTGGACTCATAACAGAACAAGGTATATTTAAATATCTCTCAGCAATAGCCTCTATAGGCTCTTTATTCTCATCAACAAGCATTTCAAAACTCTTTGTGCCAACACAGCTTTCAAAACATACAACATTTCCCCCCACCTCTTCAAGCTGTTTTACTATCTTTTCTACAAGCCCACCTGTAGGACAGCCTGTAATAAGTATTCTTGGGGTGTTTTTATTAAACGGAGATTCACCTTTTTTATATTTATCATTAAAAGTGTCAACTAAATTTTTTATCTCTTCTATATAGAGCTTTCTGTCAAATTTATAATTAGATGATTGTAATGCCTCATGCATATCGCTTCCCTTTATAGGAGAAGGCACTAATTTACCTAAATTAAAAAACTCTCTTATTACTTTTCTCTCTTCATTACATAACTTTATAGCATCTTTTAATTTATCTTCTGTAATTTTTACATTAAATTTTTCTTCTAATTTTTTTATAAGTTCTTTAATCTCATTTTTCCAAAGAGCAACAGCAAATTCATTCTTTGAATATGGAAGCTGCATAACATGTGTATCTTTTATCTCTCCCAAAAGCTCATACATCTTTTTCTTACCATCGCAAGTGGTTTCCCCTACTATAATATCTGAAAAATACATATAAGGACATTTATCTGTAACAGCAAAACCATAACTTGATTTTATTAGAGGACATAAATTCTTAGGCAAATACTTCTCAGCCTCTGGTATAGTTTCATCACTAGTAGAACATAATGACACCGCTATAGCATCAGCTGCATATATCACCTCTCTTGGCGTATATGTACAAAAAGTACCAACTACTTTTTTTCCCTTATCCTTCTCTTCTTTCATTGTAATAAAGCCTTTTTTACGGGCATCATTAAAAGTTTCAAAAATTTCAGGTAAATAGTTATTAGACATAGCATACACTCCTAATGTTTTTTAATATAAAAAATAGAAATGGATTCTATAACCTATAGAATTTAAAAGATTATATTATATGTCTTGTATATTTTTTGGATAAGTATGAAAAGA
Source organism: Brachyspira pilosicoli (assembly GCF_019402445.1). Taxonomy (GTDB): domain Bacteria; phylum Spirochaetota; class Brachyspiria; order Brachyspirales; family Brachyspiraceae; genus Brachyspira; species Brachyspira pilosicoli_B. The sequence continues at coordinate 4,406 of NZ_SRZM01000218.1, read as the reverse complement.
CTACTATCAATTTGTTTATAGCAAAATCAATAATCATAATTCGTAATTATAATAAAAATATGATAATTTGTCAATTAAAAAAAGAAATACAATTAATTAACACTAATAAAATAGCTATTATATGTACTTTTTTATTAATATAAAGTATATATAACATATTAATAAATAATTTTTTATATAAAAAGAGCATTGATAACAATAATATTACCAACACTCTTCCTTTAAACAACAATTTATAATTTTAGCTCAAAAAAGCTTGGAAAGTACTTCCAGCAGCATTACAAATAGGACATGAATCTGGAGAGCTTCCTTTTTCTATATATCCGCAAACAGGGCATACATAATAACCTTCAGGTAATCCCTGTCCAGCAGCCAAATCTTTCATAGTTTTATCATATAACTGAGCATGTGTTTTTTCAACGCTTGCTATCATATTCATTAAATTAGCAACATCTTTATTACCCTCAGCAGCAGCTACTTTACTAAAAGCAGGATACATTTTAGTATATTCATAAGTTTCACCTTTTATACCAGCTTGTAAATGAGCATTATCTGTAGATGTTTTAACAGGATCAATTTTAGCAGTTAAAGGTTTAGTAGTTAATTTATTAGATATAGCCATATCATTTAAAAGTTTAGCATGTATAGCCTCAGCAGCAGAAGCAGCTTTAAACATAGTTGATACACTTTTATTTTGTGATTTCTTAGCAAATTCTGCATACATAGCTGAAGCATTCATCTCTCCATTATAAGACTGCATCATACCGTCTAATGTAGATTTTGCTGTTTGAGCGTTTGCAAAACTAAAAAACATAAACATTAATGAGATTAGTAAAGATACTTTTTTTAACATAATTATTCCTCTATTATAAAAATTATTGTAAATATATGCCTTTTAAAACATGCACTATAAAAAATAGTTAAACAATAAAAATATAAATTTATTTTTTTATTGGTACTAAATATGTAAAATCAAATTTTAATGTCTGGTCATATCTTATACCGACCTTATTTTCTTCTGTTAAAAATAATCCATTAACAAAGCCTAAACTTAATACTATACCATTGTCAAATATAAAATCTTTAGTAATGTTTAAACCAAAATAAAATGGTACTCTATAAAAAGGGTCCCCTTCTACACTTATGAATTTATGATTTTTATTGATATACCAACCAGAAACAAATATTATAGGCTCTATTTTAAACCATGTCATAACATCTATATTACCTCTTAAAAATAAAGCATGACCAAACTGTCCTTTTATATTATCTCTATCAACCAAATTATAAGAAGCCATATAAAGTATTGATAAATATTCACTATTAATACCAATAGCACCAACATAATTTTCTGTTATAGCAGGACTACCCTCTACAAAAGGATATTCATGCCCCCCATTATGCCAATAATGAACACCCAAATAAGGAGTTGCTATATCATGAAGAAAATCTAAAGCATAAGTGAGCCCAACATCAAACCTCTCTCTATGTTTAGCATTATGCTGTATCTGCCAATTCATATATATTTCACCTTTTCCACCCTTAAACCATTCAAAAGATGCCCCATATTCATAATAGCCATGTGTAAAAGGTTCATTATATTTATATTCCTCTGGTCCTTTGGCTATTAAAGTATTGTCTGGTGTAGAACGAACAACAGGTGTCATATCCATTAAAGGGTCCCTTATAGGTGCAGGCAAATTATGCCCGCCTTTCATTGTACCTATTCTTAATGCAATATATTCATTTGATAATTGTGTTGTAACTATAGGAAAAACCCTTATACCTTGCGGAAACTCGAAGGTAAATGGAAAAAATATAGAAGCCCCAACACTTAAAGTAATAAAATCATTAAACTTTATATCAAAAGCACCCTCTGTAAAGTTTTCAAAATAAGTTAAAGTAGTTCTAGTTTCTTCCCAATAAGTATTTTCTCCGTTATATGCATAAGAGCTTGTAAAAAGCCTAAAATCAACAGTAGTATCCGCATAAATAACAAAAAACATTTGTAAAAATAATAAAACAGATATTATTATAATTCTCATAATTAAACCTCAATATTTATAGCCGCCATTATAACATAATGATTATAAAAAATAAATTACAAAATATTTGCTTATTATAAAAAAAGATATATAATTAATAAGCAATAAATATTTTAGGAGTATATTCATTATGGCAGAATTACGTTATAATCCTTTACTTGGTGATTATGTTATGATAGCAAGTCATAGGCAAGCACGTCCGCAAATGCCTAAAGACTATTGTCCTTTTTGTCCTGGAAGTGGTAAAGTACCAGATAGTTATGATGTGCTCTGTTATGATAATGACTTTCCTGCACTATCTTTTGAACCGCCTTATCCTGATGATGTTGATAATGGTAAACTTTTTAAAACTGCTCCTTCTATAGGAAAATGTGAAGTAATTTTATACTCTTCAGACCATAATACTACTCTTCCAGAACTTCCTGTTGAACATATATTAAAACTTGTTAAATTATGGCAAGAGAGAATGGTTAAAATAGCTGAAAATAAAAAAATAAAATATATTATGCCTTTTGAAAATAAAGGTGAAGTTGTTGGTGTTACTATGCCTCATCCTCATGGACAGATATATGGTTATAGCTGGATACCTTTAAGAATTAAAAGGAAAATCGATATGGCTTCAAGTTATTATAATATAAAAAATAGAAATCTATTTGCTGATATGCTTGAACAGGAAATTGAAGACGGAAGAAGAATAATATTTGAAAATGATGATTTTGTATGTTTTCTTCCTTTTGCTTCTGAATATCCTTATGGTATTATGATTATGCCTAAAAAAAATATTATAGCAATAAATGATTTTAATGAAAAAGAATCTCTATCATTGGCTGATATTCTAAAAAAAGCTACTACTACATTAGATACTTTATTTGATATGAAATTTCCTTATATGATGTGTATGTATAGTGCTCCTGTAAATGATGGATTTAATTATAATAATATATGGCGTTATCATATAGAGTTCTTCCCTCCTATGAGAAGCAAAGAAAAGCAAAAATTTAATGCTTCATCAGAAACAGGTGCTTGGGCTCCTTGTAATCCTACTAGCCCAGAAGAGATGGCTGCTAATTTGAGAACAGCTTATTTTAGAAATATTGGGATGTAAATATAAGTGTCATTAAAAGTTACTATAATTATTCCTCATAGAATAGGTGAAAATATAGAAAGTACTTTAGTAGGAATTTATCTATCTGATTACAATAAAAATGATATAGAAATATTTCAGGCTGAAGGCACTCACCCTACCGTGCAAAGAAATGAATGCTTAAAAAAAGCTTCGGGTGATATCATATATTTTATAGATAATGATTCTCTTGTAGACCCGCTTAATATAAAAAGAGCTGTAGAAATATTTGAAAGCAATGAAAAAGTAGCAATCGTTGGCGGACCTGCTATTCATATTATTTCAAATACAAAAGAAAGGTATATTGATTCTTGTATGCGTTCTTATTATGCTGTTGGACCTATAGCAAATAGATATAGTAAAAACTCTTCTACATATAGAGAAGGAACTGACAGAGATGTAATACTTTGTAATTTGTTTGTACGAAAAGATGTTATATTTGAAGCGGGACTTTTTGATGAAAGTTTATACCCAAATGAAGAAAATGCATTAATTGATAAAATACTTTCTTTAGGATATAAATTAATGTATGACCCTGAAATAATAGTAAGAAGACCACCTAGAGGAAATTTAAAATCATATATAAAAATGCTTCTTAACTATGGCAGAGGAAGATTTGAACAGCTTTATAAAAACTTTAATAAAAAAAACTTAATATTTACATTGCCTGCTTTTTTTAGTGTATATATATTATTGTTACCAATAGTATTAGCTATTTACTTACATACTAGAATTAATTATGTAGCTGCATATTTTATACCATTTATTATATATTTAGCAATGACTATTTTGGCAGGAATAATAAAATCAATAAAAGATAGAGGAATTATAAATAAATTTTTAGGAATATTTATATATCCATTTATGTTTTTTATAACACATATGTTTTATGGATTAGGTTTTTTCTATGGAATATTTAGAATTATCACTGGTTATAAAAGAGTAACAAAATTTAATATAAATAAATATAAATCATTCTCTTAAAAAATTATAAATATGGTAAAATAATAAAATGAAAAAAAGAGCATATGCTATAGTATATTCGGCATTGTCTATAATGCTTGGAGGTATTGGTATACAGAAATTTTATCTTGGGCAAACTAAAAGAGGAATACTGCATGTTTTATTTTTCTGGACTTTTATACCTACAATTCTTTGTGTTATAGATTTATTAAAGTTCACATTCATGACAGAAGAAGAGTTTGATGAGAAATATAATAAAATAGAACTTAATAATA
>NZ_SRZM01000217.1 GCF_019402445.1 Brachyspira pilosicoli | reverse complement strand
GGTGCTGATGTAAATACTAAAGACAATTATGGAGCATCACTTCTTGATACAGCTTATACAACAGAATTGGCACTAAATAGAGAAATGTTTAAAGTATTAGTAGAAAATGGTTTTGACTTAGAATCAAGAATAAAGTGTGTGGAGAATTATGATTATGATTATACTCCTTTAATGATAGCAGCTTTAAGAAATGACTATGATATGGTTAAATTTTTAGTTGAAAAAGGTGCTGATGTAAATGCCAAAACACATTCTGAACATAGCTCAGTAGAAACTCCACTATTACTCTCATTAGATAATGAACATCCTGACTATAGATATTATTATTATAAAAATGAAAATTCATCTGCTGCAGAATTTTTAATAAATAATGGTGCAGATATAAATGTAACAAATGAGGATGGAGAGACACCTTTAATGTATGCTTCCAAACTTCATAATATAAAAATGGTAGAACTTCTAATACAAAAAGGGGCAAATATAAATGCTTTCGATGATTATGGAAATACAGCCTTAATGTATGGCGTAAATAATTTAGAAACAGTAAAATTATTAGTTGAAAACGGTGCTGATGTAAACTCTCAGAAAGGAGGAAGTACTGCTTTAATATTAGCATGTAAGCCTCGTAGGGGAAGAAATATAGATGTAATAAAATATTTAGTTTCAAAAAATGCTGATATAAATGCACAAGATCATCAAGGAGACACAGCTTTAAATAAAACTTTTTATCATTTAAATGAAGGCAGTATTGATATACTAGACTTTGAAATAGCTAATTTTTTAATAGAGCAAGGTGCTGATGTAA
>NZ_SRZM01000216.1 GCF_019402445.1 Brachyspira pilosicoli | reverse complement strand
GGCGGCAAAATTGTTGTTGAGGCTGGAAAAATATTAGAACATAAGCCTTATGCTTCTGTTAATGGCACTAAGATTACTGCTAAAAACCTTTTTTTTAATATACCAGCAAGATACAAGTTTTTAAAGCATATATCAAGAGAGTTTTATTTAGTTAAAGAAGTATTTGATATGGAGGCCTTGGTTCAGCCTAATATTACTATGAAGCTCTATAATAATGGCAAGCTTGTAAATAGTTATTTGAAAGTTGATAATTTAAAAGATAGAATTGAAAATTATTTGAATGACAGTAACGTTTTTTCAAATTTAATAGAATTAAATATAGAGAAAAATGATATAAATATATATGGGCTTTTTTCCAATTCTAAAATAAGTCAGTCTATGAGGAAGAATAATTTTATATTTTTAAATAATAGACCAATAGAAAATAGAGTTATTGCCTATGCTATAAAAAATGCTTATTCTAACTCTATACCAAAAGATAGATATCCGTTTTTCTTTTTATATATTAATGTTGATACAAATAAAGTTGATGTTAATGTGCATCCAAGTAAGAAGGAAGTGAGAATAAAAAATGAAAGAGATATTTCTGGTATAATTTATAATACAATATATAATAATATTAATAGTGTAAATAATTTTTCTTCTGTTAATATTGAAGTTGATATTGATAAAGATATCACTCCAACATTTCCAATACAAAATAATGTAACTACAAATAATTCTAGCAATAATTTTAATCAGACAGAAAATAATTATTCTCATACTGTATTTAATAATAATGAATTAGTTTCTAATGTTAATAATGAGTTATATAATAAAAATGATATAAATAATAATAATAATCTAGAACTGCAAAAAAATAATATAGAGTTTGGAGAATATGTAAAAGCAGTAGGGCAGGCTTTCTCCTCATACATTATAGCCGAAAGAGGAAATGAAATGTATATTATAGACCAGCATGCTGCATACGAAAGACTTAATTATGAGAGAATATACAAAACTTTAATGAGCGGTAAATTAGAATACGAGAAACTGCTTATACCTTGTGAAATAGAGTATAGAGATTATGAAATAGATATATTAAACTCTTCAAAAGAACAAATAAAATCTATAGGTATAAAGTTTGAAGCTAATTCAAAAAATAGCATTATAATAGATGAAGTTCCAATATATATTCCAAAAAATCAAAAGATAGAAAAAATTATTAAAGATATTTTGGATATATATATTTCTAAAGAGAGCAATAATAGTTTAGAGAAATTAATAAAACATACATGCAGCACAATATCTTGTAAATATTCACCAAAGGCAGGAGATAAACTTTCTCTTAATGATATGCAAACATTACTTGATTTACTTGAAGAAGAAAATATATTAACTAATTGCCCACATGGAAGACCATTTGTTTTAAGACTTTCAAAAGATTATCTCGATAAAAAATTCTTTAGATGATTCAGTTATTATATATATTTTAAAAGCGAATTAATGAATATTTATATTGTTTTTAGTTTAATATTACGCATGTAAAATATAGTTAGTATTATTCTCTTAACTTGCACTTTTTGCAACTTTTTGCGGCGGGAAAAAGTTGAATAAAATAAATTAAAATATATAATTATATCGCTATGCTTAAACTCTCTCCTTTTGTTATGCTCTCTAAATTTGTTTGTTCATTAAATATTCTCGCATACTCTACATTTATACTCATCAATTCATTATGCGTGCCTTCTTCCTCTATAATGCCATCTTTTAAAAAATATATCTTGTCTGAAGGTATGCAGTTGTAAAGCCTATGAGATATTAATATAACCGTCTTCTCTTTAGCAATATCTCTTATCACCTCCATAATGCTCTCTTCACTTTCAACATCAACATTAGAAGTAGCCTCATCAAATATATATATATCAGCATTAAAAAGTATAGCCCTTGCTAATGCTAATCTTTGTTTTTGTCCTCCCGATAGGTTGGAAGCTTTCTCCATTATCTTTGTATTAAGTCCGTCTTCAGTTTGTAAAAAATCATAAAGCTCCACTTTTTTTAATGCTTCATTCATCTTTCTTTCTGTGATAGTGCTTCCTGCCATTTTTAAGTTATCATATACAGTGCCTTCAAATAAATAACTGTTATGATCAACTACCACTATTTTTTTATATAAATCATCTTTGTCTATTGTAGAAAGTTCAATATCACCTATTTTTATAGAGCCTTTATAATTTTCATTTTTTAAAGATATTAGACCTGCAATGGTGCTTTTTCCAGAACCAGAAACTCCCACTATAGAAACAAATGATTTTTCTTTGATGTTGAGATTTATATTTTTTAATATGGTTTTATCTTCGTTGTAGGAAAAACTTACATTGTTAAAACTAATCTCTTCATTATATTTATTTATTTTGTTTACTCTGTTTTTATCTTCAGGCATATCTAGTATTTCAAACATCTTGTCGCTTGCAGATATTCCATTCATAGCTATGTGGAAGAAAGAGCCTAAAAGCCTCAAAGGAATAAAAAACTCTGCAGAAAGCATTATTATAGTAAATGTGCCTGCAAGATTAATATTTCCTTTCATATATTCAAGTATAGATACTATTACACCTAAAGCAGCTCCGCCGTATGCTATTATGTCCATTATAGTAGTGGAGTTTAATTGCATAAATAAAAGATTCATTGTAGCAATTCTAAACTTTTCTGCTTCAATATTCATCTCTTCATTTTTCTTTTCATCGGCTTTATATATTTTTAAAGTAGTAAGACCCTGCACATCTTCTAAAAATATCTCCCCCAAATCGCTGTAGCTTCCCCAATATTTTTTTAATATTCTATTAGCAATTTTTACTATAGCAATAATTGATAAAGGTATAAGAGGAACACATATTAAAAGTATAACAGCTGATTTTATACTTATAGTAGAAAGCACGCAAAAAAGTATGATAGGAGCTATCATGCTATAAAAAAATTGAGGCAAATAACGTCCGAAATAAGTTTCTAATTGATCAACACCTTCCATAGATATTTGTACTATTTCGCTTGTTGAAAATTTTTCTTTGTATCTGCTTCCAAGTGTGAGAAGTTTTGAGTACATTTTCTCTCTTAAAGTTTGTTTTACTCTACCAGAAGCATAATATGACATATTTGCAATTAAAATATTAAACCTAAATCTTAATACTACTATAACTAAAATAGCAATACATAATGTTATAATATCTTCTTTAGTTATAGTTTTCTGATATGCTTTTTGTATAATATCTGCCATAAAAAATATTGCAGCTATATTGAGAGCTAAATTGGCAAGCTGTATTATTACATGCCAAGCTATATATTTTTTAGCTTCTCCCATTAAAGCTATAAGCCTTTTATTTATCATATATTTTCCTTTTTTAAATTAATTAATAAATACTTCTTTTTATTATTTCTTTTATCACAGAGCTGTCATAATCCTCTTTCATCATAGCACTCACTATAAACGAAAATATTATATCTATAAACTTATCAGCACTAAAACTTTCATTAAATGCATCTTTTCTCACATTTTTATCATTCATAAGATTTTTATATAAACCTTCTCTAATATGTGTTTTTATATTGTTCATCATACTAATACCTTTAGTTTTATTTTTTCCAAATAGTATAGTAGAGTGCATTAAGAAAAAATTTGGATATTCTTTATTTCCTTTTTCAATACTATTAAAAATTATGTCTATTGATTCTATAAAACTATCACATTGTAAGCATACATTTGAAGGATGAAATATATCAAGCCATATGCTTCCTATTATAGATATAGTTAACTCCTCTTTTGAATTAAAATAATTATATATAGAACCAATAGCTATATTACATGCATCTGCTATTGTTCTTATATTGATTGAATTAAAACCTTTCCTTTTTATAAGTTCTCTGCTTATATCAAGTATTTGTTCTTTTGAAGTTATATTTTTATTCATAATACTTACTTCCTTAAAATAGTATGTTTAACTAATTTTTAACTAATTATTAAAAAATATAGTACCTCACACCTATACTTATTCTTCCAAAACCAACCATATTTAATTTTTTTGGATAACCAAGTTTTGTTCCATTATAAATATCATGAAGCCCGCCTCCAAACTCTAAAACCATACCCACATGTCTGCTTACATTTACATTAAAACCAGCACCTCCGCCAACTTCCCAGTAAAAAGGCTCTGCAAATAAAAATTTATGACTAGTGTTAGCATTAAATGATAAAAAACCAAAACTTGCAAATGCAAATGCATATCTAGATATACTTATCGCTCCTGTGTATTCATCTTTGCTTCCAAATGTAATTTTTTGCATTAAACCTAATTGATACATGTCAGGGTTATCATCATATATTTTTGAGCCTACTATAGAAGTATAACTTTTCATCTCAAAATTATTATACTTAAATAGTTTAAAACCAAACTCTATATTCACACTTGTCTTTATTGTGTCAGCACTGCTGTATAAGCCTATAGAAAAAAATCTATTATCAATTCCAGATAAAACTCTATTTTTTTTATCTTCCTCCTCTGTATAAACAATATCAAAAAAACTTAAAGTTAAAATATTTATTATAGCAATATATCTATACATTTTCATAATAATACCTATTTTCTATTCGTCAAATTCAATATTTGTGTTTTCTTTATATTCTTTTATAGTCTTTATACATACAAAAAAATAAAAATATTTTATTGTAAGTAATATAACTAACGCAATTCTTGCATGCAAATTATTTACAAATATAAAAGCAATTATTAGCATAATAGTTACAGGTATAATTATACTAAGTTTAGATTTTAATGTCATAGCTTTTGATTTAACAAAACTCTCTAAATGTTTTTTGTAGAGTTTTGTTGATACAAACCAATTATGAAACTTTTGAGAGCCTTTTGCAAAGAAAAAAGCAGCAAGCAAAAGAAATGGTGCAGTTGGAAGTATTGGCACTGCTACCCCTATGATTCCAAGTCCCATAAACAAAAAACCTAAAATTATATATAATATTCTCATAAATAAAGTATTCCTAATATTCTATAGTGAACATTGTTCATTATAGAGCTATAATATATTTTAGTCAATAAAAAATATGAAATTTATAGTGTTTTTTTATGATTTAAATTCCTATCCATTGCATATTCTAATAAATAGCCATTTGCATATATTTCTTTACTCATTTTTATATACTTAATATAGTTTTCATTATCCTTTATTTTAAAGTAATACTGTGATAGCCAAACATAAGATAAATATTTCTGATATTTTTCTTTAGCATTCATTAATGCCTTATTAAAATATTGAAAAGCTTTTTTATTACTTCCTCCAGCTATGGCAGGTGCATGCATATATCCTACTGCTGTACCTAGAAGAGCAAAAAAATTTTTATCATCTTTCTCTAATATAGTTTTATATATATCTTTGCTCTTTGAACCGAAAGAAATTTTTTCAGGAACATTGCAATAATAAATTATATAATTCATTAATTCTGATACGCTAATTAAATAATCAATATCATTAGAGCTTTCGTAATTATTATTTTTATTAATTGCATCTTTTAAGTAATTGTATTTTTCTTTCTCATCTTTTATTGTTTTAGATTGTACTAAAAAATATAAGTTTTGATATGTTTGAGATGAATTAGCTTCTATATTTTTTATATCATAATTAGACGAATAATAATCATTATAGAAATCATTAATTTCTCTAGAATTATATGAATATAGAGAAGAGTAAAATATTGCTAATAATAAGATTATATATTTCATAGATTATGCTCCTAATTAATTACTTTTTAATTGGTTAAATGAACACTGTTCATTTTATATAAAAAAATATTTTTGTCAATTAAAAATTAATTATTTTATAGACTAAATATGATTATTAATTTATAATATAAGAAAAAAATAAAGGTTTTGTATAATGAAAATATTAATTATAGGTTCTGGCGGAAGGGAACATGCTATAGCTTTTAGTTTATCAAATAATGAAAGAGTAGAGAAGATATATTGTTCTGATGGTAATGCTGGAACTTTTTATGAAAATAAATGTGAGAATGTAAAATTAAATGGGATTGAAGAGTTTGTTAGTTTTGCAAAAGAGAAAAATATTGATTTAACTATAGTAGGAAGTGAGGAGCTTCTTGTTGCCGGCATAGTAGATATATTTGAAAAGAACAATTTAAAAATATTTGGACCTAATAAAAAAGGAGCTATGCTTGAAGGCTCTAAGGCTTATGCTAAAGAGTTTATGAAAAAATACGGCATTAAAACGGCAGAATACAGAACATTTAATGACTACAATAATGCAAAAGAATATTTAAATGGTGTAAATTATCCTCTTGTTATAAAGGCGAGTGGGCTTGCTTTGGGTAAGGGTGTAATTATATGTAAAGATATAAACGAAGCTAACAATGCATTAGAAGATATGATGATAAAAAAAGTATTTGGCGATGCATGTAACGAGATAGTAATAGAAGAGTTTTTGGAAGGTTATGAGGCTTCTATTTTATCTATAACAGATGGAAACACTATAATACCTTTTATATCTGCAAAAGACCATAAAAAAGCGTTAGATAATGATGAAGGATTAAACACTGGAGGAATGGGGGTAATATCACCAAACCCTTATTATACAAAAGAGGCAGAAAGTTTATTTATAAAAGATATTTTAAATCCTACTCTTGAAGGAATGAAAAAAGAGAACATAAGTTTTGCGGGTATAATATTTTTTGGTCTTATGATTACAAAGAGAGGAGTATATTTGCTTGAGTATAATGTGAGAATGGGAGACCCAGAGACACAGGCTGTGCTTATGCTAATGGAGAGTGATTACTTATCTTTAATAGAGAGTGCTATGGATAAAAAATTAAAAGATGTAGAAATAAAATGGAAAGATAAACATGCTTGTTGTGTTGTTATGGCTTCTGGTGGATATCCTTCTAGCTATAACAAGGGCTATAAAATTACTGGTATAAACAATATAAACGGAAAATGTTTTATTGCTGGTGCTAAACTAGATGATAATAAAGATATTATTACAAGCGGAGGAAGAGTTTTAAATGTTGTAAATATTGCTGATAGCTTGGAAGAGGCAAGAAAGCTTACTTATGATGATATTGAAAAGATAGATTTTAAAGACAAATATTTTAGAAAGGATATTGGTTTAATTAAGCAGTAAAATTACATAAGTTAAAGAAATTATATAATAAAAGCCTATCTTAATATTTTAAGGTGGGCTTCTTTATTTTAAAAGTTTTAAATTCACCACGCGTTAAACTAACCATAAAAATAAATTTAATTAATAATTGCATTATAATTATAAATAAAAAGTTTGTTTACCGCGTGGATTTAAAAACATCAATTTAAAAATCTTTGGCTGTTATGATTTTAGTTGAAAGGCACTAAATATATAT
>NZ_SRZM01000215.1 GCF_019402445.1 Brachyspira pilosicoli | reverse complement strand
GTTTTACATTATGTAGATATTAATTAAAATATTTTATATTAAGGGGCTTATATGAAAACTATTATTCTATTTATTGATAATATTCATAAGTTTATATGTAAATTTTTTGTTAATATTGCTACTGTTACATTAATAATAATGACTATATCTGTTGTTGTTCAAGTTGTATTGAGATATTTTTTGAAGTCGCCTTTAAGATGGGTTGAGGAGTTTGCTGTTTATTTGATGGTATGGATGTCATATCTTTGTTTACCTTATTTGGTTTATGCTGATAAAAACGTAGTAATGGAATTAGTATATGGAAGATTTAAAAACACAAAGATAAAATATATATTTGATATAGTATATATTTGTTTTATTGTATTTATAGCAGTTGTATATTTTCCTTTTTCAATAACTTCTTTCCAACAGGGAATGAGTATTAATGCGAATTTGCTTCCTATAAGTTTGGCAGTAGTGAGAGTTGTAATGCCAATATCTCTATTTTTTACTATAACAGTATCATTGCAGAAATTGATAGTATCTTTATGTTATTTATTTAATGTTGATTATGCCAATTTATTTTTGCAAGATCCATTTGCCTCTTCAGATGAAGATAATAATAATACTAATGTTAATTAATCTACACTGTTGGTTTAATTTAGGAGTTTTCAAATGAGTATAATGTTTTTTATTATATTTTTAGCTTTAATGATATTAGGTCTTCCTGTTTTATTTGCCTTAGCTGCTGCTCCTTTAATAGAGGTTATGATGGCAGGACAAATAAATATGGTATCTTCTATGTTCAATAGAATTAATATATCGCTTGAGAGTTTTACATTGCTTGCTTTGCCTTTCTTTATATTAGCTGGTGCTGTTATGGGTAAAGGAAGAATCACAGAAAAGATAATAGGTTTTTCTCAAGTTATGGTAGGGCATGTTAAAGGAAGTTTAGGTCACGTTGTTATATTATCTGCAACATTATTTTCAGCATTGACTGGTTCTGCTGTAGCTGCAACATCTGCTATAGGAAACATGTTAATACCTGAAATGTATAAAAATGGATTTACAAAAAAATATGCTGCTGCTGTTACTGCTGCTGCAACTGTTTTAGGTCCTATAATACCGCCTTCTGGAATTATGATTATATATGCATTTACAATGAATGTTTCAGTGGGTGCTATGTTTATTGCTTCTATAATACCTGGACTTTTATTTTGTGTATCTTTGATGATAGTGAATTATATATTATGTTCAAAGAAAGGTTTTAATTTTAGAAGACCTAAGGCAACATTTAAAGAGAGAGTTATACAAACAAAACATTCATTTTTAGCATTACTTACACCTGTAATAATATTAGGTGGTATATATGGTGGTATATTTACTCCTACAGAATCTGCATCTGTAGCTGTGGCTTATGGTTTAATAATAGCTTTATTAGTATATAGATCTATACCATTAAAAGCATTATTTCCATTATTTAGAGATGCTGCTATATCATCATCTTCAATACTTTTGATGGTTGCTTTTGCTACTGGGTTTGCTGTTGTAGCTTCTCTATCACCTATATCAATGTTTGCAAGTAAAATAATATTTTCTTTGGGAGATAATCCTTATTTAGCATTCTTTATTGTTAATATGATGCTTTTTGTAATAGGTATGTTCTTAGATGCTGGACCTGCTATATTGATATTTGCTCCAATATTTGCTCCTTCTCTAATATCTATGGGCATAGACCCTATACATTTTGGGGTTGTTATGAGTATTAACGTTACTATAGGTTTGGTTACTCCTCCTATGGGATTGGTATTATTTATGTCATCAGATATATCTAAAGTGCCATTGGAAGATATAGTAAAAGAGGCTTGGCCTTTTATATTGTCAGAGATAATAGTTATATTCTTAATATCATTCTTCCCTGACTTAGTAATGGGTTTACCTTATTTGCTTGGAATGTAATTTGAGAGAATATTGATAAAAAATAGATTTGGAAAATATTTATGATAAGCTACATAGTTTTAATATTAATTATTGCTTCCACTCATTTTATAAGTGCTTTAACTGGTTTTGGATGTACCATAATTGCTATGCCTTTTGTAATATCATTAATAGGTATATCTGCAGCAAAATCTGTGCTTTTAGTTATGGGTTTAATACAGCCAGGATACGTACTTTTAAAAACATTCAAGCATTTGAATTTAAAAACTTGTTTAATAATAATCGGAATATCAGCATTAGGGCTTCCTTTTGGATATCTATTATATAGTAAACTTCCGCAGCAACAATTAATAATGATATTAGGTGTTCTTATGATATTTGCAGGTGGACTTGGAATAGCAAAATTAAGAGGATTAGAAATAAATAATATACCTAAATTGGTTGGATATTTATTGTTATTTGCCGGCGGTATTATACAGGGTGCTTTTGTATCAGGAGGTCCTTTAATAGTAATTTACGCTAGTATAATGCTTACAGACAAACAGGAGTTTAGAGCTACTTTATCTCTTTTATGGATAATACTAAACTTTGCAACTTTTATACAAAGTATATTAACAGGTGCTTATACTCCTGAAGTAATAAAGTATACACTTATTAATATTCCTTTTTTGATAGCGGCAATAGTTTATGGAAACAAATTAGCAGATAAAATTTCTAAAACAACTTTTGAATATATATTGAATATAGTTCTTATAGTTGCTGGAGGAATTACAATATTTAATCAAGTTAGTCAATTAATAAAATAAAAAATATATAAAAATTTAAGGAGAGAATTATGAATATAGGTTTCATAGGCTTGGGTATAATGGGTGACCCAATGTGTAAAAATATAATAAAAAAAGGTAAAGATGATAAAGTATTTGTTTATGATTTATTTGACGGTAAAAAGTCAGAGTTTGAATCATTAGGAGCAACTTGGGCTTCATCATCAAAAGAGGTTGTAGAGAAGACTGATGTTATATTTTCTATAATACCAAAAAGCGAACATGTTTTATCTTTATCAAAAGAGATAATGCCTGCTTTGAAATCTGGAAAGATATGGGTTGATATGTCTACAATAGACCCTCAAGTTTCTATAGATGTATCAAAAGAGGTATCAAAAACAGGGGCTATTATGCTTGATTGTCCTTTAGTAAAATCTAAGGCTGCTGCTATAGAGGGAACTTTAGGAATATATGTTGGCGGAGATAAAGCTACTTTTGAAAAAATAAAAGATTTGCTTTTACGCATGGGTAATAATGTTATTCATTTGGGAGGCAATGGAGCTGGTCTTGTAATGAAAGCATGCCACAATAATTTGGTAGCTCAAATACAAAATGGTGTAAACGAAAACATTTTATTAGCTAGCAAATTTGGAATAGACCCTGCTACATTTGAGGTTGCTATATCTTATGGCGGAGGACAGAATTTCTATTTATCAAGCAAGTATAAAAATATAGCTGAGAATAAATATGATACTGCTTTCTCTGTAGAAAATATGCATAAAGATGTTTATATAGCTGATAGATTAGCTAAAGAATCTAATCTTAAATTAAATGGTATGGAAAACACAAAGAAAGTATATGACCATGCTATGGAAATGAATTTAGGAAAAGAAGATTTTTCAGCTACATATAAAGCTGTAAAAGATATGTCTAATAAATAATAACTTTTTAAAAATGGAGGATTATAAAAATGAAAGGTAAAGTAAAAATTGGTTTAGTATGTCTTTTAAGAAAAACTTTTGACTATGAAAGTGCTTGGAAAGAGTTTAAAAGCAAAGAATCAGAATTAAAAAAAATAGAAAACGTTGATTGGGTTATCATTGATGAGCCTGTAATTGAAGTAGAAGAGGCAAAAAAAGCTGCTGATAAATTATCTTCAGAATTGGTAGATGGTGTTATTATTACAAGCGGAACTTTTCACCTTGGACATTTAGCACTTATTATAGAAGAAAAACTTAAAAAACCTGTACATTTATGGGGACTTCCTGAGGCACCATATGATGGCGGAAAAATAAGATACAACTCAGCTTGCGGTGTGCATTTAAATAAATCTAACCTTTTTAAAGCAGGTGTAAAATTTGTACATCACGTTGTTGCTCCTTTACCAGATATTAATTGGATAGATGCTTTAAGAATGGTAAAAGCAATGGAGATAGCAAAAATAGCTTTAGTTGGTTCACGTGCTCAAGGATTTTTTAACTTGGCTTTTGATGAATTAACTAGCTTCAAAAGTACAGGTGCTATGTTGGAATATTATCAAATAGCTGATATGTACAATCAAGAGGTAAGCGATGAAGAAGCTAAAAAATATTTAGATGAGATAAAAGGTTTCTTTAACTGTGATGATGTTAATGAAGAACAAATTAAGAGAGTTGCAAAATTATGTGTATCAATCAAAAAATTTGTTGATTCTAATCATATAGATGCTTTAGCAGTAAGATGCTGGCCTGAATATGCTCAAAGTTATGGTATAGCTCCATGTGCTGCTATGTCTATAATAGCTAAAGAAAAATATCTTTTAGCTTGTGAAGGCGATGCTATGTTGGCTTTAAGCATGTTAGTTTGTAAGGCTCTTGATATAGAAACTCCTTATTCTGCTGACTTCTCTCAGGTTGATTTTGAAGAGGATACTGCTTTATTATGGCACTGCGGAGTAGCTCCATGCAATCTTACTAATAAAAAATGTACTCCTACTTTAGATACATATTTTGCAGGCGGAAAAGGTGTTACTACAGGATTTGTATTAAAAGAAGGTGATTTCAATATTGTTCGTATAGACAGTGCTTTAGGTAAAACTAGAATATTTGCTGAAAAAGGTAAGGCTGTATATATGGATAAACTTCTTAAAGGTACTTATGCAAAAGGCAAATTTGATAAGGGTGTTAAGGCTGTATATGACACTTTATTAGACAATGGTTTTGCTCACCATGTTGTTATGGTATATGGAGATTATATAGAGAAATTTAGATTGTTATGCAAAATAAAAGGTTGGGAGTGGATTGAAGCCTAATTGAAGCCTGATTAAAGCATAATCATCAATAATTTCAAAAAGCATAATACTTAAAGAATAATAAAAAATTATTTTTAAGTATTATGCCTAATAAATAAGGATTTTAATATGCCTAAGCTTACAAAAAAAATTAATAATGATAAATTAGAAATATTCTTAGATGATGTTTTGATATTAGAACATTCAAAAGATAATCCTGCTATATTTGTTGGAAACGGTAGAGAAGATATATTGATGTATAGAGGAAACTTTAGAATAACAAATTTAGAAGATTCTAAGATACCTTTAAAATTATTCAAAGAAACAGATAAGGGTATAGAGTTTTATTATGGAGATGACTCTTTAATTCTTACTTTCAATGAAGAAAAGACTAAATGTGCATTAAAATTAAAGGCATCAAAAGAGTATACTAGATTTTGGATAAGAATAAAATCTGATAAAGATGAACATATGTATGGACTTGGCGAGCAGATGAGTCATTTTAATTTGCGTGGAAAATTATTTCCTATATGGTCATCTGAGCCTGGTGTTGGTAGAAACAAAAACACATATGTTACTTGGATGTCTGATTCTACTGGTATGGCAGGTGGAGATTACTGGAATACTAATTATCCTCAGCCTTCATATATGTCTAGTAAAAAATATTCTTTATTTTCTGATAGTTATGCTTATAGTGAATTTGATTTTAGAAATGAAAACTTTACAGAGATACATGTTTGGGAAGTACCTGAACAAATACTTTTATGGAAAGAGGATAGTTTCTACAAATTAATGGAATCTTTCACTGAATATTTTGGAAGGCAACCTAATATTCCTGATTGGATGAATGATGGAATTGTAGTAGGAATACAGGGCGGTTGGGATAAAATTAAAAGAGTATTGAATGATTTAAAATCTTATGGTGTTAGTGTTACTGGTGTTTGGATACAAGACTGGGAAGGAATAAGAATGACTAGTTTTGGACAAAGACTTATGTGGAACTGGGCACATGACCCTAAGAGATATCCTGATTTTAAAGAAAATGTAAGAAAGTTAAAAGAAGAAGGCATACGTTTCCTAGCTTATTCAAATTGTTATTTAGCTATTGATGGAGCTTTATTTAAAGAGGCTAAAGATTTGGGATATTTAGCTAAAAACGATAAAGGCGAGATATACGAAGTTGATTTTGGTGAGTTCTATTGCGGAATACCTGATTTTACAAGGGAAGAGGTATGCAAATGGTTTGCTAAGAGAATACTTGTAGAAGAGATGTTGGATTATGGTATAGAAGGCTGGATGGCAGATTTTGGAGAGTATTTACCTATAGATGTAAAATTATCTGAATCTGTTGCTATGAAGAAGCATAATGAATGGCCTGTATTATGGGCTAAAGTTAATGATATGGCTTTGGATATGGCAGGCAAAAAAGGGGACATATTTATATTTATGAGAGCTTCTGGAAGCCGTGCTCAGCAATATGCTCCTGTATTGTGGGCTGGAGACCAAAGCGTTGACTTTACTAAAGATGATGGTATAGCAACTGTAATACCTGCTGCTTTATCTTCTGCTGTAAGCGGATTCTGTTATCATCATAGCGATATAGGCGGATATACATCATTATTTGGAAATGTGAGAACTCCTGAATTGAATGATAGATGGATAGAGTTTGCTGCATTCACTTCAACTATGCGTTCTCATGAAACTAATAGACCTAATGATAATATACAGTTATATGATTCTCCAACTACAATGGTTCTTCTTTCTAAGATGGTGAGAATATTTAGAGCATTAAAAGAATATAGAATTAATTTTATGAAAGATGCAAAAGAGAAAGGTATATCTCTTATAAGACCTTTATTTTTTGAGTATGAAAATGATAAAGAATCTTATTCTATAGATTATGAATATATGTTGGGAAGTGATATTTTGGTTGCTCCTGTATGGAAAGAAAAAACAGATAATTGGGAAGTTTATTTACCTAATGATAAGTGGGTTCATTTGTGGAGCGATAAAGAATATGACGGCGGACAAACTATAACTATAGAAAGCGGTGTAGGAAAGATTCCTGTATTTATCAAAAAATCTTCAAAATATTTAGATTTATTTAGAAGTTTAAAATCTTTATGATTTTTTATTAAGGAGAATATATTATGGCTGTAAATGAAGCTATACAAAGATTAAGAGATTATATTCATAGCAACAATATAGATGCTGTTATATTAAATAGAAGAAGTTCATTTGCTTGGTTCTCTCAATGTGAAAGCTCTATGAATTTTTATACTGATTTTGGTTTGGGATATATTTATGTTGATAAGAACGATGCATTTTACTACACTTCAAACAATGAAGCACCTAGAATAGAGAGAGAGATTTTTAAAGGAGTTATACCTGTTAAATCTTACTCTTGGGTTGATGGACCTGCAAAAAATGTTGCTGAACTTATTAGCGGAAAAAAGGTTAATGGTGATTTTGGTTTTAATGGTGTTAAAGAAGATTTTGCCAACATAAAAAAACTTAGATATAGTTTATTTGATGACCAAATAGCTATTGCTAGAGAATTGGGTAAAACTTCTGCTTCTATATTAGAAAAGACAATGAAAAATATAAAGCCAGGATTAACTGAATACCAAATAGAGGCGGAAATAAGATATGCTTTCGGTAAAGAAAATATAGAGCTTCCTGTACTTCTTATAGCAAGCGATGATAATTTAAATTTTTATAGACACCCTTTAGCAACAAGTAAAATAGCTAATGAAAGATTTATGGCTGTTTTATGTCCTAGATATAAAGGAGTAGTTATTGCTTTATCAAGAATTCTTTATTTTAGAAAAAGAACTGAACAAGAAAAGAAAAGAGATGAAACTATTTGCAAAATAAATAATCTTTTGATGAATGAAACAAATATAGGTACAGACTCTAAAACTTTATGGGACTTTATGGTAAAAACTTATAAAGAAGAAGGAGTTGAAACAGAATATTTTAATCATCATCAAGGCGGAGCTATAGGTTTTGAATCTAGAGAATGGATATTAAGACCTACTTTGCAAGAAACTATTTATAAAAATCAAATGATTGCTTATAACCCAACTTTGATAGGAACTAAAGCTGAAGAGACTCTTTTGATGTTAGAAGGCTCTAAAGAAATACTTACTATAGGTAATGATTTCCCTACTTTAACTCATTCGGGTATGACTTCAACTTTACCTTTAGAAAAATAAAATAAATAAAAAAACAAAACAAAAAATAAAAAATTAAGGAGTTAAATTATGTTATTTTTCTTAGACAGTGCTAAATTAGACGAAATTAAAAAGGCTTATGAATTATTTAGAATCGATGGTATTACTACAAACCCAAGACATATACAAGCAAGCGGTCAGCCATTTTACAAAGTAATAGAAGATATAGCTAAATGGGCTTCTAATACAGGTTTTAAAGATTATAAAGATTTCCCTATTTCTGTAGAAGTAAATCCTCATTTAAATGATGCTAAAGAGATGGTTACTATGGCTAAAGATATAGCTTCTATTTCAAAAAACTTTGTTATTAAATTGCCTTGTATTGAAGCAGGAATACAAAGTGCTCATGAATTAGAAGAAATGGGAATAAGAACTAATTTAACATTAGTATTTTCAGTATCACAGGCTTTATATGCTGCTCATGCAAAATCTTTATTTGTTTCACCATTTGTAGGTTGGAAAGAATCTTCTGGAGAGGACACTAGAGAATATATAGAAGGAATCATCAAAGCTTATAAAGCTGTAGGTGCTCAAACAAAAGTATTAGTTGCTGCTTTAAGAAGTGGTTCTCAAGTTGCACATGCTTTTAAACATGGTGCTGATGCTGTTACTTGCGGTCTTGCAGTATATCAAGAAGCTATGTTACACCCATTCACAGATAAAGGACTTGGTATATTTACAAATGCTTGGGACAATACAAACACAAATAAATAATTATTAAATAAAAAAGGAGTTCGGTATGAAAAAACTATTTGTTTTAATATTTATATTATCTATGATTAATTTTAGTTCTTGTACTAAATTAGGAGAATCAAGATCAGGAGGAACTAGAACATCATCTGGACCTGATAATTTGGATTATATGCAAGCTCCAGAGAATGCAGAATTTATTTTAGTTACTTCACATGACCATAATACAGACGGTTATAACCATCAAGCTTCTTTATTATTTAAAACTATAGTTGAAAATAAATCTAACGGCAGAGTTGGCGTAAAAATTTATCCTAATGGTCAATTAGCTGCAAGCGGAAAAGAGGGTATTGATGCTTTAATGTCTGGAAATATAGATATATTTAAGGCTACTGATGACTTAGCTTCATATTGGACTCCTGCTAATGCCTTTGGTTTACCTTATTTGTTCCCTAATGACAGAGTTGCTGAGGCTGTATTATCTGACCCTGAAATAGTTGATGCAGCTAGAAAATCTATAGCTGAAAAATATCCTCAATTAAAATTAGTGATGATTGCTGCAAGTGGCGGTTGGAGAGATTTTGCTACTACTTCTAAAAAGCAAATAAAAGTTCCTAGCGATATAAAAGGATTAAAAATAAGAACTGTTCCTTCTCAAGTTCAACAGGAATTGGTTACTATTTTGGGAGGCTCTCCTACAGCTATGCCTTATTCTGAAATATATACTTCTCTTTCTACTGGTGTTGTTGATGGTGTAAAATTAAGTATAGTTGATATTGTTAATGCTAAGCTTCATGAAACTCTACATTATATTATATTAGATAACCATGCTTATCTTTCTGCTTTTTGGTTTATAAACAGTGATAAACTTAATTCTATGCCTGAAGATTTACAAGTAATTGTATTAGATGCTTTCGAAGATATGAGAAATTATTTAAACTCTTATCCTAAACATCAACAAATACAAGCATATAATGATTTTAGAGCTAGAGGTGGTGTTGTTTATAACCCTTCTGAAGAAGAACTTAATATGTTTGTAGAACAAAGCAAACCCGTTAAAGATTGGCTTATAGAACAATATGGTGAAGAGGTTTCTCCTTGGATTGCAAAATTAGAACAAAAAGTAGCTGAACATTCAAAAAGAATTGACGGTATTAATAATCAGTTAATCAATTAAACTTCCAAATATAATATTCACAATAAGGATATCTTTATAATAAGATATCCTTATTTTTATTCATGCAAAAAATAAGTAGTAAAATAATAAAAAAGGGTATATAATAAATAATCGTTTTAATAAAATAGGAGTACAAATATGTCCAAAGAAAAAAAAGAAATGATTTATGAAGGTAAAGCAAAGAAGGTTTATTCTACTGATAATGCTGATGAAATAATAGTTTATTACAAAGATGATGCCACTGCTTTTAACGGTGAGAAGAAAGGTTCTATAAAAGATAAAGGCGTTATGAATAATGAAATTACTACTTTACTCTTTAAGATGTTAGAGAAGAATGGTGTTAAGACACATTTTATAGAAAAGCTATCTGATAGAGAGCAACTTTGTCAGAAAGTAAAAATATTTCCATTGGAAGTGATAGTAAGAAATTTAATAGCAGGTTCTATGGCTAAAAGACTTGGTATAGAAGAGGGTACAGTTCCACCTAATACTATTTTTGAGATATGTTATAAGAATGATGAATATGGTGACCCACTTATTAATGACCATCATGCTGTTGCTTTGAAACTTGCTACTTATGATGAATTAAAATATATATACGAAGTAACTTCTAAAGTAAATAATTTATTAAAAGAAGCTTTAGACAAAATAGGCATTACTTTGGTAGATTTTAAAGTAGAGTTTGGTAAGAACTCAAAAGGTGAAATACTTTTGGCTGATGAAATTACACCTGATACTTGCCGTTTCTGGGATAAGGCTACTGGAAAGAAATTAGATAAAGATAGATTTAGAAGAGATTTAGGTTCTATAGAAGAGGCTTATATAGAAGTATTGAACAGACTTAATAATATGTAAATAAATTTATATTGTTATTTTAAGAGGGCTTTACTATTAGTTTAGCCCTTTCATTTTTACATATATTTATTATATTTACTTTGACAAATAATATATAATTTTGTATAATGTACTATAAAGTTTAAGGAGTTTTGTTATGTATTTAGTAAACCTAATGGAACAAAAAGTTTCTAAGTTGGCAGATGCATATTTACAGAAGAAAAATATTCCAGTTAATAGCAATATGCGTATGGACATTATTGCATATACATTAAATAGAGTAAAACCAGAATATGTTACAAGTGCTAGGGGGGTATTATATAGCTATAAAGACCCTATAGAAGATAATAAAGAAGTTTTAAATATTATATCTCAAGCTTGCGAGGTTGTTACAAAAAGAAGAGAGAGTAATGCTTCAGATACTATACCGGTTATAGAAGAAAGTGGTTATTATATTACTTATCCTAGTATAATGGGTAACTTATTCGCTTCTAATAATACTGACAGAATAGAGAGTGCTAAGGTTTATATGTTTAGTAATAATGCTTTATTAAAAGGATATGGAGTAAATTTCCCTAATCCTGCTATAGTTGCTAAAAATGTGGCTGGTAAATATATGTTTTGTTTTATGCCACAAAAAACAGATTCTAATAAAAAGATAGATGTTAATTTAGATATAGTAGTAGAAGCTGAGAATTATCAGAAGTTTAAAAGTTCTTTAACTTTTACTGTGCAGCCTGAATATTATAATGCTGGAGATATGCCATTATTTTCAGTTGAAGAAGTTAATGATATATCGCTTATAGAAAATAAATAAATAAAATATTTGTTAATTATATTATTGTAGATTAATGAGATTCGTAAAGTTTGTAGTATTAGTATGTTTTATAATATTTGGTATAATGATACTGAATATCATACATAAAAATAAAGCCGTGTATGATAAAAAAAATATGGTTCGTCCTTTTTCTTATAGTGATATAGTCTATTGTGTAAATGGGGAGGTAAAGTCTTTGGCTTCCCTTTCTTTTACAACATCGTTTGATGATTTATCTAATTTATTTAATATAGATAGAAATATGATTTATAATAATATTTTAAAAAAAGATATAAATGTATATGAGAATAACGCAGAAATTAATGTTTTTATTTCGGATAAAAAAATAGAGCAGATTACACTTAATATCACTAATAATATTGATATGGCTTTAAGTAGTATATTTAAAAATTTAGATAACAATAATATAGCATTAGAAATTGAGCGTATAGAAGACTCTAATGGTGATGATTTAGCAGAGATTTATACTCATAATGGAGATAAGTATAAATTAGTAATAAGTAAAACTAAAAATGATTTATCTGTAGATTATGTTAATTTAAAAATTAATTAATTGACATAAAATAAACATTATATATAATATTTAAAATATCTTATAGAATTCTTAAAGGACATATCGATGAAACTCAAACATACAAGCAATTTTATAAAAAAAGATACAGTAGCAATCTTTGTTAAGGTTGAAAAAGAAAAACCAAAAGTTTGCACATTTAATGATGAGTATATAAAATTATTTAACAGTTTAGTAAAAGACAAATATTATACTATATCAACTCCATTTGCATTTGCTTTTTCTAGTAATACTAGAGTAATTTATATTACTTACAAAGAAGTGAAAAATTATATTTATGAAACTTGGAAAAATGCAGGAGCTTCTTTAATAAGCATAATGAATCAGCTTCATATATCTGATATAGAAGTTGATATGGCAGAATTATTTGCTGAAATTGGTTCTGAGGAATCTTATATACAATTTTGTTTAGGAATGTTTTTAGCTTCTTATAATTTTAATTATCATTTTGGAGAGAAAAGACTTAAAGAGAAAAACAATATTAATAATATTTTACTTGTTTCTGACCATAAAAAAGATACAGAAAATGCTATTAATATTGCTTCTAATATATCTGAGCATATTTGCTGGGCTAGGGATATGGTTAATGAACCTAGCAATATTATTAACTCTTTAACATTTATAGATAGAGCAAAAAAGATTGCTGAGAAGAAAAAAATAACTGTTACTATATTAGATGAAAAACAATTAAAGACACTAAAGATGAATGGTATATTAGGTGTTAATGCTGGAAGTAAAAATCCGCCTAGATTACTTTGCATGCAATATAAAAAGCCTAAGGCTAAAAAAAATATAGTATTAGTTGGTAAGGGTATAACATTTGATACTGGCGGAATGAGTTTGAAGCCTGCTGATAGTATGCTTGGAATGAAAGATGATATGGCTGGTGCTGCTGCAGTTTGCGGGGCTTTATTTTTGGCTGCTGATATGAACCTTGATGCTAATGTTACTGCTATTTGCCCTCTAACAGACAACAAAACAGGAAGCGGTGCTATTAATCCAGGAGATATATTAAAGATGTATAATGGTGTTACTGTTGAGGTTGTTAATACTGATGCAGAGGGTAGATTAATACTTGCTGATGCTCTTGCTTATGGAATAGATAAATATAAACCTGATTATATAATAGACATTGCTACATTAACAGGTGCTTGTTCTATAGCTTTGGGAAGACATGCTACAGGACTTCTTTCTACAGATGATAAATTGTCTAGAGCTATTAAAGATGCTGGCGATGATACTTATGAAAGAGTATGGGAGCTTCCTATGTTTGATGAGTATAGAGAGCAAATTAAATCGGATGTTGCAGATATCAAAAACACTGGCGGAAGACATGCTGGTACTATTACCGCAGCACAATTTCTTTCATACTTCACTGAAGGAACTAAATGGGCTCACTTGGATATAGCATGCACTTCTATATCTGATTCTAATGATAAATATTTGACTAAAGGTGCTACTGGTGTTGGAGTTTATTTGTTAGAAAAAACTATTGAGAAGTTAATAGAAATTAATTAATAAATAATTATTATATATTTTAAGAGTTCTACTATATTGGTAGAACTCTTTTATTTTTTATAAATAATTTATAATATATTTTTAACTTACTCTATCAGTTTTCATTTTATAAACTTTATCAGCTATATTAAGTGTAGATGTTCTATGCGAAACCAAGACAACAGTTCTATCTTTGCTATTATCTTTTACAGATTTTAATATAACGGCTTCATTTAGACTGTCAAGATTGCTTGTAGGCTCATCAAGAAGCATGAATGGTGCTTTGTGTAAAAAACTTCTAGCTATGCCAATTCGTTGTTTTTCTCCGCCTGATAAAGTATCACCAAGTTCTCCTACATTAGTATCATATCCATTTGGAAGGCTCATTATAAAGTCATGCAATGACGCCTTTTTGCATGCTTCAATAACTTCTTCTCTTGTGGCATCTTTATCTGCTATTTTTATATTATTTTCTATGGTGTCTTTAAATATTGAAGTTTCTTGTGTTACATAGCTTTCAATATCTCTTAAACTATTGGTGTTAATATCTTTTATGTTAGTGCCAGATATTTTTAAGCTTCCTTTTTTTATATCCCAAAAACGCATAAAGAGTTTTAAAAGTGTAGATTTACCGCTTCCGCTCTTTCCGCTTATGCCTATTATCTTATTAGGCTCTATCTCTAAATTGTAATCGTTTAATATCTCTTCGCCTTCATAATCAAAGTATACATTCTCGCATTCAAGTCCATTAAACTCTAAATTACTCTCTCCGTCATAAACTTCTTCTACAATAGGTGTTTCTGCAAGCAAATTAAGAACCCTCTCACCGCTTGCCAATGTCATAAATAAATTATTTGATAAATTACTCAATGCTATCACAGGTCCGAAAGAACTTGCCATTGCTATAGTAGGTATTAATATATTAGATAAATTTTTGTCTTTTGATATTAATATACTCACAACAAGAATAGCCAATGTAAATAATGATACTGCTGAAGTGGTAAGTCCTGATATTATGCCTTCATAGTGTTTTAGTTTTTTATTTAAATCCATCAAGTCGTCAGTTTTATTTTCTATTGCTTGTATTCTTTTTTCACCGTATCCAAATTGAAGTATCTCTTTTATGCCCCATAAACTATCAAGAAAATAGCTGTTTAATTTACCAAAATTATTTCTGTATTCCATTCCGTCATTTTTTCCAAACTTTGATGAAAAATAAGGAATGATAAACCCTATAGTAAAATATCCAAGTAAAGCAATAGCACCCAACACAATATTAAAGCTTCCTATAAATATTGTCATTATTATTGAAGTTAATACGCCTATAGCTATAGGTGAAATTGTATGAGCATAAAACACTTCAAGAAGTTCAATATCGCTTGTAATGAGTGCTATTAAATTTCCTTTATCTCTTCCTTCAAGTTTGGCAGGAGATAATTTTCTTAGAGCCTTAAAAACTTTATCTCTAATAAGAGCAAGCAATTTAAAAGCTATAAAGTGATTGCTTAACTGTTCAACATAGTGAAGCAAACCTCTTAAAGCTGCAAGCACTAAAACAGTAATGAATATTGTTTTTATTGTAAAGAAATTATTTAAACCCAAAAAAGTTAATATGGCATATCCGCCAAGTATTGTTATAGATATAGCACACAAGAAACCCAACACTCCTGTAGTTATTGCTAATATCATAACATGCATAAGCGGAGCAATTAGTCCGATTAATTGTGCCATAATTTTAATACCGCTTCTTCGCATCATTTAAACTCCAATTTATTGTTTTTTATTTTTTTAGTATTATTATTTGTGGGGACTAGCCCCCACACCCCCAC
>NZ_SRZM01000214.1 GCF_019402445.1 Brachyspira pilosicoli | reverse complement strand
AATTTGTTTAATCCATTAAAGAATTGAAGTATTTATTGCCCCTAAATATATCTTCTGATACTACCCTTTGAGCATGGTCATACTTATATGATAAACTATCATTATGAACCTCTATACGTCTTATATTACCATAGCTATTAGTATAAAAACTATTATAAAACCTTATGATATTATCAGTGTTTTCTTTATATAGAAGCTCTATCAAACTATTTGTATAATCAAGTTTAGTATTAGCTGCTATAAACATGGCAATATTCTCTGGAGGAAAACCATCTTCTAGTTTATAAGCCCCATCTTTACCATTCCATATAAGAAGCGGATTTACAGTATATGAACTTAAAAAAGATAATTTTATGCTTTCATCTATAGAAGAGTTGTATATAATATTTTTTAAATATGGATATAAATGGTCATGTTTAAATATGATTATAGCATCTGGATATTTCTCTAATATAATATCTCTAGTTTCTATTATATCAATCGCAGTCATCGCTGAGTTTTCAAGAGTTTCTACCAAAACAGCCCTATTTTTTTTATCTATCTTTCTCATAAATCTTTGATTGTTCGAAGCAAAATTTAAATCATTCTTTATATGTGTATTAGCATGACCTAAAAATGTAAAGCCTGTAACAAAAACATTATCATCTGAAATATTGTCTTTAATATAGTTTTTTATATTTGTAATTCCTAAACTAAATACTGTTTTTTCAACTCCAATATCAGGAAACAATTTATCTAAATAATAAGTAACTCCAGATTCTTCCAAAGCTATAACATTATACCCTTTATCCCTAAACAAAAATGGAAGAGTTTTAGTGATGATAGTAGAATCGGGCTTTTTTGGAAATATTGGTGAACTACCAGTTAAACCAGATAGCCTTGCAAACAAACTTCCGTTTCCATCATTAGGTCCAACTTTACAAGAAGCTTTAGCCCACTTTCTATATTCCTCTGGAAAAGGGTCTTTATCAAACAAACTTGCAAAATGACTGTAATCATAAAAAGATTCTAAATATATTAAAAATACACTTCTATTTGTAACTGTATCATCACTATATGGCATTATTAGCTTTGATACATCTACATCTCTTTGACTTAATAAATTAATGGCATTTTTTACATCATTAAGAGTGCATTCTATATTATTATATTTTTTATCAAAAGATATTCTGTGGCTTATTGTGTTTATTATGCCTTTACTATTTGCTATATCAAAATAATTCGCATAAATTGAATTAATCTTTACAGGTCTAAAAAATGATAAATATGTTGTTAATATCACAATCACTATTAAAGAAATAGATTTTACTCTTTTTATTTTATACATCTTATATAATCTATATATAAAATATAAAGCAAAAGCTATAAGCAAAGAAAAATAAAGTACAGTAGCAGCTATAGTGATAATTTGTAAATATAATGGCACAACCTCTATTAATGACGGATATAAATCAGGCATATCTGTAAAAAATAAAGGTTTTGTAACCACAGAGATACCCAGAGGCTCTATACTAAAAAAAGAAAATATAGCAACAATTACAAAAGAATATGATATTATAAGCCTTTTTTTTGTTGGTATATAATCACATATATTATAAGCTATCACAGAAAACCAATAAATATATATTATATCAATTAGATGAAATTCAAAGTTTCCTAAAGACATAAATGGAAATAAAAAATCTATTAATAAAAAATACAATATTAATATTATAAAAAAAGAAATAAAATAAAAATTATTTTTCATATTTGCAAAACACTATTATTTACCTAAACACTATTATATAAAATTTATATTTTGAGAATTATATAATTAAAATATTTTTTATTCAATACGTATAAATCAATTATGAAATATTTTGCTTAAAAACTCTTTAATTCTTTCATTATTTTGATTATTAAAGAAGTTCTCAGAATTATCCATAGCAATAATTTTGCCTTTGTCCATAAACGCTATATTTGTAGAAAGCTCTCTTACAAAGCTAATCTCGTGGCTTACTATAATCATAGTCATCTTTTCTTCGGCAAGTCCTTTAAGTACAGTGAGAACCTCCCCTATAAGTTCAGGGTCCAAAGCAGAAGTAGGCTCATCACATAATAATACCTCAGGCTTCATTGCTAAAGCTCTTGCTATTGCAACTCTCTGTTTTTGACCGCCGGAAAGTTCACTCGGATAACTGTCTCTTTTATCTTTAAGACCAACCATATCGAGTAACTTTAATCCCTCTTCTATTGCTTCGTCTTTGTTTTGCTTCTTTACAATGATTGGTGCTTCTATGATATTTTCTAAAGCTGTTTTGTGGTGAAACAAATTAAAGTGCTGAAATATCATTCCTATCTTTTCTTTTCTCTTTACAAAATCTTCTTTAGATATAGCAAGATTATTTGAAAATAAAGGTTCATTATCTATATAAACTTCGCCAGAATCTGGCTTATCTATTTGTATAATATTTCTAAGAAGTGAACTCTTTCCAGCACCAGATGGCCCTATAATAGAAACTATATCACCTTTGTGTACTGTAAAACTTACACCATTAACCGCAGCAGAGTCTTTATATTTCTTTTTTAAATCAACAACTTTTAAATTAGCTTCTAATGACATACTTCTTCTCCAAATTTCTAAAAAGAACAACTATAACAAATGTAAATAATAAATATATTATTCCTGCTATTACAAAAGGTATAAGCTTAAAATCTCTAGTTAAAACCTGTCTTGCATAAAGCATCAAATCACCTATTCCAAGAACTATTACTAATGATGTATCTTTTATTAGGTTAATAGCTTCATTTGAAAGAGGAGGCAATACTTTTCTTATAGCCTGCGGAAGTATTATTCTAGTCATTATTTGTCTGTAATTCAAATTAAGTACATAAGCTGCCTCATACTGTCCCTTATCTATACTCTCTATACCAGCTCTAAATATCTCCATAAGATAAGCTGCATAATTAAGAATAAAAGTAATAGCAGCAGAAGTAAATGCTGGAAAAGCTATTTTATTATTGGTGATAAGAGGAATACCATAATAGAAAAATATTAATTGAAGTATTAAAGGAGTACCCCTAAAAAGCCAAGCATAAATGTCAAAAATATATCTAATAAATTTTGGAGCACTAAATTGCAATGCCGCAAAAAGTATAGATAATGGCATAGAAAATATTGCCGTAACTAAATAAAGGCTTATTGTAACATATGTGCCTTTTAATAAATAAATTGTTGTAGATATTATGTATTCCATATAATAAAACTTTATAATAAAAAATATTTATAGTATTACTATTCATAATATTATAATATTATTCATAAAAATATCAATACATTTATTAAAATACTATTAATAAAAATGCTAGTTTTTTTATAAAAATGCATATTAATTAAAAAAAAGAGAGTATAAAATATACTCTCAAATTATAAAAATTAATAATAGTTTTATATATCGTACTCTATTACTTCTCTTTTCTTAGTACCGCCAAAATTAAACATATCTAAATGTATACCAAATTGAACTCCAACATCAACAGAACCCAATTTACCAGGATATTTATAACCAACACCTAAACCTTCTAAACCATTTTTCATTTGTAAATAAGGTATATCAAAATTAACATACAATGATAAGCTAATAAATATTATATTGATGCCTGTATATAATCTTACATAAGGTATAAAAACATTATTATATCTACTTGCAAAAGCTCCTCCGCTTAATGCTGTTTTATTATTTCCTTCTATATATTTTCCTAAGAATGGAAATTTTACTCCTCCGCCAACACCTAATTGAAATAATAAAGGTCTCCACTCTAAATTAACTCCTGTCATAACACTATCAAATTCATGCGTAACATCAGTAGAGTTTGCAAACTTAAAAGTATCTCTATACCAACCCACATCTACACCTAATGATATAGTATGAGTGCCATCGCCTATATTAAAATTAACTCTAGGGTTAAATATTACTCCAACTTCAAAAGCAGATTTTGGACTAAAAAAGGAAGTAGCTTCTGCATTATCTGAATAAAAACTAGGAATACTTCCTCCAAGTGGTATATACATACCTATACCTAATGAATGCGAGTAGACTAATGATGATGAAATAAGCATTAATCCTAAAACTATAATTTTTTTCATTTTTTAATCTCCTATTTAATAAAATATATTAGTAAATATTTTATACTTTTTATAGTAATATAGTAATTTTCTTTAAAAAATCAATATGAAAAGAAATTTTACAATACTAATTATAGCAATAAAAAAAGGCTTACTATTATAAATAATAGCAAGCCTTAATAATTATTATACTTTTTTATTATTGATTAGGAGCCCCAACAGTACCTAAATACTGCATTATCTGTACCCTTCTGCTTTCAACATCTTTATCCAAATTAGCTATAACCTGATTATCTTTAGAAAGAGGCGACATTCTTACCTTAAAATCATTATAAATATTAAGTGCCTCAACAATCATATTCTGTTCTATATATATATGACCTATAGCATACAAAGCAAAAGCACCGTCCTGAGTTAAATCATTAGTATATTTTGAATATATATTTACAGCTTCATTATATCTCTTTTGATTAAGATAAATGCTAGCCAAATCAAAATCTACACCTCTTATATCATCTCTAGTAATATTAGGAAGATTCAAAGTATCATTTAATATATTTATACCAGTATTAACATCACCAATATTAGCATAAAGTATAGCAAGCTCTTTATTAACATTTATCAATTGAGTGTTATTAACAGCTCTTTTTTTAGCTTCAGTTTTAGCCCAAATAGTTTCATCTAAATCCTGTCTGTTTTGATAAATATAATTAGCATAAGCAGTGTAACTATCAAAAGTGTTTTCGGCTATAGCCTGCTGTTTTAGAGCATCTGCCTGCTGTCTTGTAGTTCTAAGCTGTAAATCTAATCTATTATTAAACTGCATTATCTGTTGATAAGTAGTGTTTTGGCTTCTTGCAGCATCTCCCATATCTTTACCTCTATGGAAAGTTTTCTCTGCTCTTGCCATTACATCTTTAGCTTTATTTAAATATTCAGCCTCTTTCTCATAAGGAGTATCTTTAGAACGAGCTAAATATTCATAAGAAGCAGCCAAATTGAAATAAGCAGGATAAATAAGCTTTTCAAGTTTTATAAGCTCTTCATACATCACTGTAGCTCTCTCATAATCCTCATCTAATATAGCCTGATTACCTATAGCAAAGTAAACATTAGACATATCAAAGCCTATAGTAAGCATTCTCTCTTCTTCTTCTCTTTTAAGCTTTTTATATTCTTCTATTTTTGCATTAGCCTCTTCTCTTGTAATTCCGTTTTTAGCAACGTCTCCATTACCCATAAAGCCAAGTAATTTTTGATATGTTTTTATTCTTCTGTTATACATATCTATTTTGGCAAGTGAATAAGAACTTACAAAAATCTCTCTAGTTAAAAAGTCATAATGAGAAATCTCTTCAGCAGTTCCTTTCATAGTGTAGCTATTCCAATAATCTTCTTCTGTTTTTAACTCTGGGAAAGGAAGCTCATACATTTTTACGAAAGTTATCTCTTCATTGCCGTTATAGTTATTTTTTCTCTCTACTGATATTAACCCTTCATCAAGCAAAGCATTCAAATCTGAAACAACTTTTTCATTCTCATAATTTCTTTTTAAATGCTCTTTTGCTATTGCCTTATAATCATTAACAGTAAGAACTTTGAAGAACTCTAACTCATCAACTAAAGCATATTTTATAGGTTGAACTTTAAACACAAGTCCATAAGCCTTAAAGTAATAATCTCCAAGTCTTTCAAGACCATCTCTTCTCCAAGCCATATAATAAGGTCTACCACTGTCTATAAAATCTTTGTCCACAGCATCGCTTATGCTTCCAAGCCATCTGCCGTCTGTTTTCATAAGATTGCCGTATATTCTCTCAAATACATTACCTTTCTGGTCATATATTTTCAAATCTGGTCTTCTTCTTTCAACCATAGTGTAGTAAACAAGACCAAATACTTGGTTATCTCCTCCCTCTGTTGCAAATATTGCATTGTCTGGAAGAGAGTT
Source organism: Brachyspira pilosicoli (assembly GCF_019402445.1). Lineage (GTDB taxonomy): Bacteria > Spirochaetota > Brachyspiria > Brachyspirales > Brachyspiraceae > Brachyspira > Brachyspira pilosicoli_B. The sequence continues at coordinate 5,072 of NZ_SRZM01000214.1, read as the reverse complement.
CATCATATTGTATGAATAGTCATGGTTACTAAAATCTTTTGAGTTGTTGTTACGGCTAAAGTTCATTACAAATATAGGCACCATTATTGCAAATATTGCTATAAGTGATATTGCATGATAAGGCTTTAATTTTATATCTGTAATCTCTTCAGAAGGTTTCTTTAATACATTTTTTATATTAGTATTAAAATATTCCATATACCATTGTATACCAAAGCCAACTATTACAATCATATATAAAGTAGCAGGCAAGAAAAATACTTCAACAAATGATAAAGTTCTTACACTTGGAGGAGGATTAGTATATGCCATTAAAGATACACCAAAACTTAATAGTCCAAATACTGAGAATATTCCTATAAACTTATTTTTCTTAAATATTTGAAATAATCCAGGTATTAAGAATAGTAAACCTAAAACAGTTAATTGAGTTTTAAATATATTAATTAAAGCAGTAACTTGTTCTGGGTGAAGTATGAAAGCTGCTGCAATATCGTTACCAGAAGCACCGTATTGTTTTCTGTGTATCATACTAAATAAATAGCTTAAATTCTCCCAACCAGACGGTTCATTTAGCTGTCCCCAGTTTAGAGGAGGCAAAGCCCTTGCTCTTATAGGCATGTAAGCATATATCATAACGCCAACAGCAAGCATTAAAAGCATTTTGTAATAAGAAAATGATATTCCAGTGATAAAATCATTATCATTATTAAACTTATCTATCTTGCACAAGAAATATCTATAAACTAACACCCAAACTACAACTAAAAATAAAGGCCAAAATACTAAAAACATTCCTTTATAAAGAGTTGGGTAGAAAGGAGCTTTTAAATTTTGTATCATATCTGGTCTTAAATAAGAACCATTAGCAAGTGCTGTAAATATGTCGCTTAAAATGTTCATATCTGTGAAAGGCTTAAAGAGTATAGAGAATATAGAATCATTGGAAGCTACACCGGGAGGGAAATATAAATAAGCCTCATAATTCATAATAAATCTATAGTATCCAAACCCACCTATAAAAAGTAACACTAAAAATACAAATATAGATATAAAAGGAGTTTCAATGTTTTCTATATATCTGTCTTTATGAACTAAGAATAATACAATAGCTATAAACAAAAGAGGAGCAAAAGCAAAAGGCAAAGTAACATGGTGATTAGCAAGTGCTACCCCATAAAGAAAACCGAAAGCCATTAAATATTTATTTCCATAGTAAGGCACATCATCATTAGCATGCTGCCAAACTGCTTCAAACCAATAAACAAGTATTAAAAGCATAGAAGCTATTTGAAGAATGTTTAAGCTGTAAACTTCAGCCATAGTAGCCTGTGCCCACATATTGTCAGATATAGCAAAAGCAACACTTGCAAGTAATGCTGGTATATGTACTACAGGAGAAAAACCTCTCTCAATTCTGTTTTGTCCTAATACTTTAACCATAATAAGATAGAAGAAAATCATAGCGATAGCACCACATGTGCCTGAAAATAGGTTTGTTCTCCAAGCTATGTTTCCAAATGGTATATAAGTAAATAGTTTAGACATTAAAGTATAAAAAGGATATCCCGGAGCATGTCCTACCCCCAAGAAATAAGCTGCTGTTGTAAGCTCTCCATTATCTCCTGCCGAAAGTGAAGGAGTTAATGTAAACAAATAAAGCAAAAATGTAAACAAAAATGCTGCACTAGAAAATATTATATCTATCTTTGAAAGGTGATAGGGTTTTATTTCATACTTTTTAAATATTGGTTCGCTGTCAGAAGACTTTGAGAATAATTTAGAGAGTATGTTTTCGCCTTTTTCTTTATTAGCTTTTTCTTTTTTATTATTCTTTGCATTATTTTTTTGATTGTTTTGCAGATTATTAATATATTCTTCTATTAACTCTCTGTCTTTTTCTAGTTTTTTTGTAAGCTCATCAATGCTTTTATTTTTGTAATTAGCTTTAATATACTCTTTTTCAAGATGCGAAAGTTTAGCCATTGAATTATTTCCTCTTATCTAATTTTAAATAGTTTCAGATATATTTTATTTTGGATTATATGCGGCAATGAATTTCTTTTGTACTTTTTCCCGCCGCAAAAAGTACCAAAAAGTGCAAATAGTTGTTAATATTTTAATATCCGCAAATATTAGAACTATAATCAATTATTATATAATAAAATCGCTTATTGTTCAAGAATGTAAAACTTATTTTATATTGAAATAAAACATCTTTTAAATTATAGTAAAACTATATTTAGCAATTATACTATAGGAATAAAATGAAATTCTCAAAGCTTAATATATTAAATATTATATTGATATCTATTATAATTTCTTATATATTTTATAATGACTTGATAAAAAATAATAATACAGTTAACAATATTCACAACGCAAACTATATAGTAACTGATAATGATATTATTTTAGAGAATAGTTATAATAACAATAATATAGAAATTAAAGAAATTCGCCGCAACTACCTCAGATGGAGAGATAGAGAGCATCCTAACGTAGATTTTGAAGAGGATTCAAAAGATTTATATGTGAGATTAATAATAATATTTATGATAGGGGCTGCCATATTAGGTGTTTTGATAGAGATATTATTTTTTAAAAAAGACTCTTATAAATATTATATTATTGTACTTGCAATAATTCTTGTAATAAGCTCGGTTATTATTTATAAAATACATGAAAACTTGGCTATTTTTAATATTGGCGAAAGTATAGAGAGCATACTAGAATTATCAGCATTCTTTTTCGGCGGTGTAATGTCTTTTATAGTATTGCTAATTAGCAAACACCTTAGGGATAAAGATAATAAAAAAAATAATGAATAATTATAAAAATTAAATTCTTCTACAACTGATGTATAATAATATTTGTTTTTCTTATATTCATTTTCTAATTTTTTTAAAAACATAACTAGCTATAATTATTAATAAAATTAAAATTAATCCTATAATTAAAGCATCTTTTAATGTAATATCTCCAAATAAAACCATAGTAAAAATATTTGAAGGTCCTAAAATAGTTTCAATAATATCTTTTTGAATTGATAAAGTTGATTTCAAATTATTAGTATAATTATTTGTTTTATTGCTTATAGAGGCATCATTTATAATTGGCGGAGCATTAAAAAACGATGCATATAAAAGTATAATAAAAAATACAAAAGCAACAAGCAATGTCTTTTTTATGTTATCTTCATTTAAATTAAATAATGCCGTTATAATACCAATGGCTATAAATATATATTCATAAGTATTTTCAATATTTTTTATTATAAAAAATCCTGATACCACAAAAAACACTATTATTAATATTATAGCTATTGCCAAACCTATTACACTATCACCATCTACTACTGTTTCACCAATTCCTTTAATTAAAAGCAATATTAAAAATACTATTATAAAAGAGCATAAAAATAATGCTGCCATTCTAAATAAATCATTTTCTGGTATATTGATTTTATATATTAAATTAAAAATAATATCTTTCATAAATATTTATTATATCTCCTTTTAATGCTAATACTAAACCTAATATAATTCCTAATGCTATACTTAAATACTCTTTGCTAGTTATAATATTATCTTTTAACATAAGAAAAGCAAATATAGTAATTCCAATCCATAAAAATGAAAGAAAATTAATTATTATTTCTTTTTTATTTAATACTCCTTTTTTATTTTACGAATTAAGAATAGCTCTTATATAAATATTTTCTTCTTTATGTTTTCTTATCATAATTGCCTTATATTTTACTCTATATATTTATGAATATTTTTCTAAGAAAGTATCTAGTATTTTTCTAAAAATTATTGCACTAAATGCTAAATATTCTATTTTACTTTTAGCATTAATAACACATAAAACTGTTATAGTAATAACATTTGCAAATAAAAAAAGTGTGAATAGCAAACTTTTTTTATCCTCTTTCATTGTTCTGTAGAATTTATTAATTTCATTCTTTGTATTTGGTATAATACCTGTAAATATAGCCAATATAGCATATAGCAAAGAAACTCTCATAAATATAGTATTAAAAAAAGCTTTTGCCGTATAATATCTTATAAAGAAACTATTTTTTATATACGTTGTAAAGTTCACTTTCTTTTTTTCTTTTGATATATTTTTTAAATAAGTTGTTTCTAAATCATTTCTTATATTTATTTCTACTTCTTTTGCAAATCCTATATTTGTATCTCTGTAAGAAAATAATATTATAAGAGCAGGAGGTATTATAATAGGTGAAAACAAAAATATTGCAAAAATTATTATAGATTTTGCAGATTCTTTTTTACTCATTTTTAAGCCTTTATAGATATTATGATTAGAAAATATAAAGACAATACTTTTTTATTTATTATAATATAGACTTTTTTATAGAAAATAAAACTGTATTGTGTAAATTATAATGCTAAATTTATATCAGCATAATTTTGCTTTTCCATAATCCTCGTCATTATATTATTATATATACCTTTTTTGTCAATACGGTATATATGTTTATTGAATTATAAATTGACTTAGTTTATTGTAAGCGTAAAATAAAAGTATTAAACAAAAAATTGATAAACTTAAAAAATTAAGTATATATTTTTAGAATACTAATAAATTTATGATATTTTTCTAATGATAATACAGGCTATAAAACCGAAAATCACTCCGCTGAAAGCTAAATATTCTCTATTACTTTCCATATATATTGCTATTACTATTAAAACGAATGCTATTAATGCCAGAGTAATAAACACTACTAATATTGTTCCTATAGTCTCTCTAATATCTTCTTTTATTTTTATCTCTTCATGATAATATTTTTGGGCTATAATTGCGGTAGCTGCAAGCGATAATACATAAGTCAGTGTATATACAATTAATACTCTCACACCAAGAATTTTCAAATCCACTTTTGAGCTGCTATATTTAGATGATAAAGTTCCTTTTAATAATATTGTTATTATTTCTTGAAGTACTTCTTCTTTTTCAAAATTTGCTGCATTAGTTTGTTTATTATTATCTATTATTTCTTTTTTTTCTTGTATATTTTTATCAGCCTTAGCAAAAAATGA
>NZ_SRZM01000213.1 GCF_019402445.1 Brachyspira pilosicoli | reverse complement strand
AATAAACTTTATTATACAGATGATAACCCTGAAATAGAAGATTATGAATATGATAAACTCTTTAGAGAATTAGAAAATCTTGAGAGGGAGTTTCCAGAATTAAAAAAAGATGATAGCCCTACAAATAAAGTGGGAGGCACTATACTTGAAAAGTTTGATAAGTTTGAGCACCCTATTGCAATGTACTCGCTTTCTAATGTTATGAATGAAGAGGAGTTTTTGGAATTCGATAATAGAATGCAAAAAGAACTTAATGCTAATAAAATAAAATACACTGTTGAAAATAAATTTGACGGTCTTGCTTTAGAGCTTATTTACGAAAAAGGAAAACTCACAGTTGCAAGCACTAGAGGAGACGGGCAAGTTGGTGAGAATGTTACCAATAATGTTAAGATGATAAGCAATGTTCCTAAAAGCATAAAAGAGACAAAAAAACTCATTGTACGCGGAGAGGCATTAATAACAAAAAAAGATTTTGAGGCATTAAATAAAGAGAGAGAAGAACTTGAAGAGATACCTTTTGCTAATGCAAGAAATGCAGCATCAGGAGGATTAAGACAATTAGATAGTTCTGAAAGTAAAAAAAGAAGATTAAAATTCTTTGCTTATCAGATTGCTAATTATAAAGATTTTGATTTAACTAATGAATATAAATCAATGGAGTTTTTATCAGAATTAGGCTTTACTGTTGAAGGAGTGCATCCAAATATTGAAGCTAAAAAAGTATTAGAAACTTATTATGATATACAAGAAAAAAGAAGCAAAATGGATTATGAGATTGATGGACTTGTAATAAAAGTTGATGATGTTAAATATCAGGAGAAATTAGGATTCTTGTCACGTGCTCCAAGATTTGCAGTAGCATTCAAATTCAAGCCAGAAGAGAAAGAAACAATTCTTAAAAACATAGAAGTACAAGTTGGACGCACTGGTGCATTAACACCTGTTGCTAAATTAGAGCCTGTTCAAGTTGGTGGGGTTACTGTTTCAAATGTTACGCTTCATAACCCTAATGAAATAAAATCAAAAGATATAAGAATAGGAGATACTGTTGTAGTTATACGTTCTGGAGATGTTATACCAAAAATTGTGAGAGTGGTATTAGATAAAAGGCCTTCAGACAGCAAAGTTTTTGAGTTTCCTAAAAAATGTCCTGTTTGCGGAGGCGATACTGCTATCACTGACGGCGATGTAATTGTGAGATGTATAAATGATGAATGCCCTAGCAAGATTACAAGATATATAGAATATTTTGTTTCAAAGCCTGCTATGAATATGGAGAGAATAGGTAAAGAGTGGATTGCAGTATTTACAAAAAGCGGACTTGTTAAAACTCCAGCTGACCTTTACAAAATAAGAAGAGATGATTTATTTAAGTTTGAAAGAATGGGAGAAAAATTAGCATCTTATATGCTTGAATCTATTGAAAATAGTAAAAACACTACTTTAAAAAGATTTATATATGCATTAGGTATTCGTCAGGTTGGGGAAACTACTGCCGACTTGCTTGCTAAATATTTTACATCAATAGATAATTTCAAAAAGGCAACCATTGAAGACTTACAAAATATTGAGGGCATAGGCGAAATAAGTGCTCAAAGTATTTATGATTTCCTTAATAATAAAAAGACATTGAAATTGATAGATGATTTACTTGCGGTAGGAGTTAATCCTGTATTTGAAAAACTTACAACTGTAGAATCACCTCTTACAGGAAAGAATGTTGTAATAACAGGGTCTATAGAAGGTTTTACAAGGACATCAGCAAAAGAAACTGCAGAAAGACTCGGAGCAACTGTTCAATCTGCAGTATCAAAAAACACAGACATTTTAATTGTAGGCGAGAAAGCAGGAAGCAAACTTAAAAAAGCTCAGGACTTAGGCATTCAAATAATGGAAGCCGATGAGTTTATAAAGCTTGCTAATATGTAAAGCTGGAATAAAAAATTACCTATAATTAAAAAATACTAATTATAAAGCAGGTGCATGATTTCCTTTTCCGTTTGGATGCTTACTACAAAAATTATTAGTT
>NZ_SRZM01000212.1 GCF_019402445.1 Brachyspira pilosicoli | reverse complement strand
CAAAGAAGCAAAAAGGCTGCATTTAATAAAGTATAGATTTTTATATATACAAAACATAGATATTATTTTATATATTCCAAAAATATAAAGCTAAAACACTCGCACTTTTCGCGAAGCGTACCTGTAGGGTAAAAACTTTGACGAAGTCCGCAGAGCGTAGTGGCGGTAAAAAGTTGAAGAAAAAACTTCTATGACAAAATATAGTTGTTTAGATATATACTAAAATAAGCCTGATGACTTTTTGGCATGTTCCAACAATTCTTCTGCATGCTTTATGCTTGCATCTGTTATTTCTTTACCTGTTATCATTCTTGCTATTTCATTTACTTTATTAGAATCATTTAACTCTTCTATTGTTGAAGTAACAACATCATCTTTTTCATTTTTTATTACTTTAAAATGATTATTAGCATATATTGCAATTTGTGCTAAGTGAGTAATACTTAATATTTGTTTTTGTTTGGATAATGCTGCAATTTTCTCTCCTATAACTTCTGCAATCCTTCCGCCAACACCCACATCTATTTCATCAAACACACAAGTTTCACAATAATCTCCGCTAGAAAGCACGCTTTTTAATGAAAGCATAATTCTTGATATCTCTCCGCCAGAAGCGATTTTTCTTAAAGGCTGAAACATAGCCTGCTTATTTGGTGCTATTATAAACTCTATATTATCTACACCATTAGAATTTGCTTTTAAATTTGTACCGTCTATATTAAGTATTCCGTCTTCATCATCTTCATCATAAGTAATCTCAACATCAAATTTTGTAGAAGTCATTCCCAAGTCGCACATTTCTTTTTCTATAGCATTTATAAAAACGTCTTTCTTTGACTTTCTTATATCAGAAATATCTTTTGCTAATATTGATGTTTTTGTTCTTATGTTTTCTATTTCTTCTTTTAATTTTAATATATCTTCTTCAGAGAAATTAAGAGACTCCAATTTTTCTTTAGCTTCTTTTGCATAATTAATAATTTCTTTTATATTGTTTCCGTATTTCTTTTTTAATGTGTTTATAAAGAAAAGTCTTTCATTTAGAGCCTGCAATTCTTCTGGGTCGAATTTTGCTTTTGCTCTTATTTCAGTAAATACTGTTTTTATATCTTCAAGGTTTAATGATATGGCTTCTATCTGTGATGCCAAATCTGAAAGCCTATCATCATATTGAGAAATTGATTGTAATGTATTAATGCTTCTTGTAAGTTTTAAATAAGCACCAGATTCGCTTCCAAATATATCTTTGTTTATAACAGATAAAGCAGATGCTATATTTTCTGCATTAGACATCATTGCTATATCATTTTTTATCTCTTCATCTTCATTATATTTTAAGTTTGCTTTTTCTATTTCTTCTATAGCATATTCTAAAAAAGATTTTTCTTTTAATATTGTGTTTTTATTTTGTGATATTTCATTATATTGTTTTATTAGTTTTGTAAGTTTACTATAATTATCTCTATAAACTTGCAATTTATCTTCAATATTTAGATAAGCATCATAAAAATTAATATGATTTGCCACATTAAAAAGTGATTGATGTTCATGCTGACCATGTATATCTACAATTAAATCTCCTAACTCTTTTAACTCTGCAACACGTACACCGATATTGTTTATAAAAGAACGGCTCTTACCATCTTTTGTAATTTCTCTTTTTATATTAAGTTCATTTCCTGTAATTTCTATATTCCATTCTTTTAATTTGTTTTTTACTATATTTAATGATGATTGCAAAAAGAAAGTTCCTATTACAGTTAATCTATCTCCATTTAAGCCAACCATTCTTGTAGAGCCTTTTTCTCCTGTAATTAATTCTAAGGCACTGATTATAATACTTTTTCCAGCTCCTGTTTCACCTGTTAAAACATTAAATCCATTTTCAAAATTGATTTTTACTTTATCTATTAATACAAAATTTCTAATATCTAAATATTTTAGCATTATTATATGCCCCAGTTAAGTTTGTTTCTAAGTATATCATAAAATAGTCTATTTGCACTTTGAAATATATAGCAGTTTTTATCGCTTATACTAGCCTTTACAGTATCAGTTTTTCCAAATTTATATATATCATAACCATCTATTGTTACCATACCTTTTTTTGATTTTTGAGAAAGCTTTATTTCTACGCTGTCGCCTTTAGGTATAACAAGCGGTCTAAATGTGAGAGAATGAGGTGCTATTGGTACAAAAGACATAGCATCTATTGTAGGAACAATTATTGGACCTCCTGCACTCAAAGCATATGCAGTAGAACCTGTGGGAGTAGCTACAACAACTCCATCTCCTATGATAGAAGATACTTTCTTTCCAGATATGTTTATATCCATATATAAAGTTCTTCCATCTAGTTTGCATAATGCAAGTTCATTTATTGCTAAATATTTTTTTGTAGTTTTTGATGTTTTAATTTCTATATCTAAAAGGGTTCTAGGTTCTATTTCGTATAATGTTTTTTTGTTATTAAAATATTCTTCTATAATAAGATATGCTTCTTCTGGCGGAATTTCTGATATAAAGCCTAATGTTCCGTTGTATATTGGTAAAACTGATATATTATATTTAATAGCTATTTTTAATGCTGATAATAATGTGCCGTCTCCTCCTATGGATATGAGCATTGACACATTTTTTAATGTTTTTATCGCTTTGTTAATATTATTGTAAGATGATATATCATAATCTATAAGTATAGCATCTACATTATATTTATTTATAATATTTTTTATTTTTTTTACTATACTATCAGTGTTGTTTCTGCTTTTGTTTATTATAATACCTATTAATTTCTTTTCTATATTATTATTTTTTTTCATCTTACTTTTCTTAAAATAAATAATTTTTAATTAGAATATTATATAAAACTTTTATTAATATATCAAGTAAAATAAAAATATATAATGTATTTAGTAGGCACAAAATATTATTTTTTATATTTAGTAGATTTTTAATTTATTTTAATTCCCGCCCTATTAACTTTTCTATATTGTAAAAAAATCTGCTTCAATATTCTATAATGCTTAATAAAAAAAGCACCCCGCCCAAGGTTTTATTAAGCTTATTATATTATAATACCGTACGTTAAATAAACTTGTCAATATAATAAAAATTGTATTTCAAATTAATTTATATTTATTGTTTAGTTTAGCGTGCGGTTAGTAGATATTAAATTGAAAATATTTTTATATTTAATTTATTTAACTTCTTTTAAAGTACCTTTTAATGTAAGAGTATCATTTTCAAAAGTACCTTGTAAATCTCCTTGCCAATAAGAAATTCCATCTTTTGCTTTATCTGTAATCATTTCTATGTTTGCAAAATCAATATCATTAGAAATTTGTAATTTACTCATTTTGTTGTTTTCTAAACCATAACCAATTTTAAATATTCCATTAGTATCTGATTTTAGTTCATAAGCCCAAGGATAAACAGTAGGACCTCCTGCATGTGCATATCTTATAGTGATAACACCAGTTTCATCTTTTGTAATGCCTGTTCCCGTAACTTTTGGTCCATTAGTGCCGTCTAAAGTTTTTTGTGATATTCCAGTTCCTGTCATACCATCGAAGTTATAAGTTTTTGCAGGTGCAACTCCATATAACACAAAAAAACCTAATCCTCTTTCAATTTTGTTGTTGGCAAATTGTTTGTTTTCGTATCTATATGAATCCCAAGATTTTGTAGCTCCTGTAGGTGTTGAAGCTCCTGTAACAGCATCTACTTTAGCATCAATATCACCATAACTTCCTGTAACTTTTAAATATGAGTTTTCCATTATAGTATTATCATCATTAGCTTTATCACCAAATATAGCCTTAAAGTCTATAGTAAGTGTTGCAGGCTCTGTTGTTGTTTGCTTGCTTGTTTCAGTGTTGCCACCACATGAAATAATAAAAACAGTGAGTGCTAGAATTATTAAATGTTTCATGAATATTATCCTTCTATGTATTTTTGATTTATTATATACTATATACAAAAAAAATAAAATATTCTTGAAATTTTAATAAAAAAAGAGAGAAGCATAAAAACCTCTCTCTTTTTTATGTTTAATTTCTATTTTCTATTAGTCTAATTTATCTCCTACAATTTTACCGCTATTGTCTACATAAACTTCTCTATTGTTTCCTAGTTTTAATTTGTAGCTATTATATTCTTTGCTAATTTCTAAAACAGGAACTTGAGGGTATTTAGTTTCTACTGCTTTCATTACATTTGTTGGTATAAATTTGGTAGGTAAAGGCATTTTAGCAGATACATCAGTCCAATCTCCGTTTCTATCGAAATCTATTTCAACTCCGCTAGCCAATTCTACATTAAAGCTGTTTCTATCTTGTTCAGCATAAACTATTTGGTCGCTTGGAAAATTAGCTGATACAAAATCTTGTGCTTTTTTTGGAAGCTGATTAGCCTGTATAGGCATATCTGCAGCAAATACCGTAGCTATAGATAGCATCATAATAGAAGCAATTAGAATAATTTGTTTTACTTGTTTTTTCATTTTACTCTCCTTAACGGTTTTATTTAAGTATAATAATATTATAGTATATTATTGTTTTTGTGTCAAGTTTTTTTACAGTTTTTTGTAAAAAAGTAAATTATTTTTACAAAATATCTGTAATCTTTTTTGTTTGTATGTAATTTTTTACTATCTAAAATAAAAATATCGTATTTTATATAATGCTTATAGCTAATAATAATTCATTTGACATTTTTTTTAAGCAGTATATAATAAGCTATCTCATTATAACAATACTTATTATAAGGATGCTTACATTGGAGAATCTACACTATTTATTAATGAAAGCTAATTCTATGTTTGCAAAGAGAGTAATGCTTGAAGCAAACAAAATAGGGCTTACATCTGGTCAACCTAAAGTATTATATTTTTTATCTAAATTCAAAGAAGCAGATCAGAAAACCATAGCAAATTATTTAGAAATAGAGCAGACAACTGTAGGAAGCATATTGTTGGGTATGGAAAATGCTGGTCTTATTGTAAGGAAGCAACATGATGGTAATAGGCGTTCTCTTTATGTTTCTCTAACAGAAAAAGGTATAGAAGCTTCAAATTATATGGATAAAGTTTTTGAAGATATAGAAAGTATTGCTGTTAATGAAATATCAAAAGAAGATGAGGAAAAATTAAAAGAACTGTTAATGAAAATGTGTCAGTCGCTTAGGTGAGTTTAATTATGAAGAGAGAAATTTTTAAAAATCATTTTATTGAAAGATGTATAATATTATTAATAGGGCTTTATATTATGTCTTTGGGTATAGCTTTTTCTATTAAGGCTGCACTTGGTACTTCGCCTATCTCCAGCGTACCATATGTAACAAGCCGTATATCAGGTTTATCAGTAGGGGCAACAACTATTATTATCAATCTTGTATTTATATTAATACAAATATTACTATTAAGAAAAAAATATGATTTATTTCAGCTTTTTCAAATACCTGCACTTATTTTATTTGGACTCATGATTGATTTTTCTGCTTATTTAATAAAAGACATAACATATACAAATTATATTCAGCAATGGGCTTTATGTATATTAGGAATAATATTACTTGGTTTGGGCGTGAGTATAGAAATAATGGCAAAATTAGTTACTACACCCGGTGAGGGAGTTGTTTTAGCTATTTGTAAAATATTTTCTGTAAAGTTTGGAAATACTAAAATAGTATTTGATACATTGTTAGTAATAATATCAGTTGTTACGGTATTATCTTTTTTAGGACATTTAGAAGGAGTGAGAGAGGGTACTATTGCAGGAGCTGTATTTGTTGGACTATTAACTAAGCAATTTAGTAAGCCTTTAAAAGCCTTAGAAGAGAAATATTTGTTATCGTAAAATATTTTTAAATTATATTTTATCATATTAAAATTATATAAAGTTAAAACA
>NZ_SRZM01000211.1 GCF_019402445.1 Brachyspira pilosicoli | reverse complement strand
TCTATGATTTTAATAAAAAATAGGTTATATTATGAAGTCTAGATAATTCCAGCTATTCTTCCAGCAATTTGGTAGAATGCGAAACTAACTATCCAAGCCACAGCTAAAGTATAAACAATTAAAAAAGGTATCCAAGCCTTACCAATTTCAGAGCCTATAACAGCTATTGATGCAAAACAAGGGAAATATAACAACACAAATAATAATAGAGCATAAGCTACTATAGGATTAAACACAGGGTCATTTCTTAATGCTTCTATTAATGTTGTTTCATCTTCTTCTATAGATTTTATTTGTGCTATTGTAGAAACAAATACTTCTTTAGCAGCACCACCAGCTATAAGAGCAATACTTATTCTCCAGTCAAAACCTAAAGGCTTCATTACAGGTTCAATGAATGTTCCCAATTTTCCAGCAAAACTATGTCTTAAACCTTCAGAAGCTACAAGTCTATCATATTCAGCATTTAAAGCTTCTTCATCATTTGCATCTATATTTTCTGATATTAATACAGTTTTTGCTTTATCCATTAACAAAGCAGATTCTTCTTCTGTAGGGTTATACTGAGGGAAAGTCATTAAAGCCCATATTAAAACAGAAGCAGCAAATACATAAGTACCGGCTTTCTTTATATACATCCAACCTCTGTCAAACATATGTCTTAAAACAGTTTTTACACGAGGTACTCTGTAAGGAGGAAGCTCCATGACAAAAGGAGTTTCATCACCCCTAAAAAATAATTTTCTTAATATAAATGCTACAAGAAAAGCCATTATTACGCCAATTATATATATGCTAAACATCACAGTAGGAGCCATTTTTGGTGAGAAGAATGCAGCTGTAAATAATACATAAACAGGAATTCTCGCACCGCAGCTCATAAATGTAGTTATAAGTACAGTTACAATTCTGTCTTTTTTGTTTCTCAAAGTTCTAGCAGCCATAGTAGCAGGTATAGTACAGCCAAAACCTAAAAACATAGGTATAAATGATTGCCCATGAAGTCCAAACTTATGCATAACCTTATCCATCAAAAATGCAGCCCTAGCCATATAACCGCAGTCTTCAAGGAATGATATACCAACAAATAGTATTAAAACTAATGGGAAGAATGAAAGCACAGCACCAACACCGCCTATAACCCCATCAACTACCACTGATTGCAACAAACTTCCTTCAGGCAAAAGATTTGATACGAAAGATGATAATGCCCCAATACCCATTTCAATCCAACCTTGAGGATATGCTCCGAGTGTAAAAGTAACTTTAAATATTAGCCATAACACACCTAAAAATATTGGTATGCCAAGCCATTTATTTAAAAATACTACATCGGCAGCATCTGTAAAATTGAATGCCTGTATATCATCTCTTTTTATAACTTCTTTTAAAGCACCTCTAATATATGAATACCTTTTGTCTGCCATAATGGAATCTGTTTTGGAGTTTTCTTTAGTTTCTAATCTTATAATTTCTTTGTTTATAGTCTCTATTACTTCTCCGCCGTTGTTGCATTCGCGTCTTACAGAGTGTATGGCTCTTTCATCTTTTTCTAATGCTTTTATAGCAAGCCATCTCTTATGAATGTCTGATATATCCCCATGCATAGAAGCAACTATGTTTTTTATAGATTCCTCAACATCAGCACCATATTCTAAAGCGGCATCTCTATGAAGTTTATTTCCAGATTCATATATCTTTTCTATTTTATCTAATATTAAAAGTACGCTTTCATGTTTGTTACCATGAACTTTCATTACAGGAAGTCTAAATAACTCTTCCAATTTTGATTCATCTATGTTTATACCCTCATTTTCTGCATGCTCATACATATTAAGAACACATAAAATAGGAATACCTAATTCAACTAACTGTAAAGTAAGATAAAGGTTTCTCTCTAAATTTGTAGAGTCAATAACATTTATAATAAAATCAGGCTTTTCATTAAGAAGCACATCACATGCTACAACCTCATCTTGAGAATAAGCACTTAAGCTATAAACTCCGGGTAAGTCCATCAAATCATAAGTGTATCCGTTGTATAGCATAGAGTATTCTCTTTTTTCAACCGTTACACCTGGGTAGTTTGCAACCTTATAATTAGCACCAGTTAAAGCGTTAAATATTGTTGTTTTACCGCAGTTAGGGTTACCAGCAATTGCTACTTTTAATTTTGTATTGTTTGAAGGAACTTTGAACTTTTTACTAATCTCTTCTTTATCTTCTAAAAATAAATCACAAGCATTATTTTTTTTCTCTCTTTTTACTTTGCCTGTTTTTATATCGGCCATTTTCTTAATTTCAACATCTGCCTTAGAAACTTCAATTCCATTTGCTTCAGATTTTCTTAAAGATATTTCATAATCCATAATATGAACTTGAATAGGGTCGCCAAGAGGTGCTTTTCTCACAATCCAGCCTTTAGCACCAGCAGTAAAACCCATCTCTATGATTCTCTGCCTTATCTCTCCCTGAGTCTCCACATTATCTACAACAAAACCTTCTTCTATGTCGAGTTCTGTTAGTTTCATAAATAACTCCTTTCATTAATTTTAATAATCTAATAAAGTGTTAGTATATTCTAACATATGTAAAAAAATTGTCAATATAAGTTTGTATAAAAAGTATTAATAAATAATGTTTAATGAGAAAATAATTTTTTGTAAATATCATCTTGTTCTTTAAGATGAATTACAAAACCAACAGCTATTTTATTTTCAGTAGCCTCTATTATTTTTTTAGCTCCTTCCTCTCCAAATCCTCCGCAAAGTTCTATGCAGTCAATTCCTTCTTTTTGAAGGTTTTTAGCTATATTAATAGCTTCTTCTATATTTGATACACCAATTATTTGAGAAACTCCATTATGTATTGAAGCTTTATCTTTTTTAGAATCAAAGATTTTATCCATTATTAAATAAGCGAATTTCATTTTGTATAACTCCTATATATATTTTTATATTATAGCATAGAAAATTAATAAATAAATTCAAGATTTAAAATATTAAAAATATTCAACGCACGGTAAACTAATTTTTGTATATTATTTAAATTATATTATCATCAAATTCTTTATAGTTAATTTTTAAACCGTGCGGTGAAGCGGCAAGAAATAAAAAAACTCTTGGGCGGGTTGCAAAATAACAATATAAACAAAAAAGAAAAATAATCAAAAAATATCATATAAGACAAAAATACTTGAGGGTGGGGAGTGTAATTTAAATTTTGAATATATAAAATAATATCTATATTTTGTAT
>NZ_SRZM01000210.1 GCF_019402445.1 Brachyspira pilosicoli | reverse complement strand
TATTCATTGATAATAATGAAATAAAGAATGCAGAAGTTTTTGATTATATTATATATAGTTATCAGCCAAAATTAGAATGGAAAGGAAGTATAGTTAATGGAGTACCTGAAGGAGCTTTAAAAACTGATGCGAGCTTTGATATGTCTAAAGCAGAAAATGCATCAGACAAAGCGATAGTATCAGACAGAACTTTGAGAGTAGCTGAGAAACTTATAAGCGATGCGTATTTTGCTAAAAAGGCTACTTTAGACAAACAAGGTCAGGAAGAATTATTGGAGCAAAGAAGAGAAGAAATAAAAGCTATTCAGGAAGCAAAAGGAGATATTAAAGCAATAGAAGCTGAAATGCTTAAAATTTTAAACATACAATAATTTTTATAAAAATAGTTTTAATAAAAGTGCATGCATTATATATGTATGCACTTTTTTATTAAAATTTTCTAATTGAAAATTTAATTATTCTAATTTATAATGCGAAAACTACAATACATACATAGGGGGGACTATATGAAAAATTTTATTTCTATAATCGCAGCATTTATTTTAATGATTGCTATAATTTCCTGCGGCAATGTAAGCAAAGAAACACAACAAAATACTCAAACTAATCAAACAGAAACTAATAAAGTATATGTTAATCCTATAACTAATAATACAGATATTGATATTAATTTTGATGAAACTCAATATACTAATGAATATATTAAAGGCACAGAATTAGACCCTATACCTACAGGATATAAAAAAATAGATGAAATACTCAATGAACATAAATATAAAGCACCAATATACGAAATATCAAAACTAATAGCAGAGGAAGGTTTGGAAGGAAAAATTACTGAATACACAAATTTTGGTGATAAATACATATTTGAAGATTCCACTCCTTTGTTTTTGGCAGTACAATTCGGATACAATGATTTGGCAAAAGAGCTTATAAAAGAAGGTGCAGATGTTAATGCTAGAGCAAGCGATATGGAAACAGAAGATGGTATTGATATGCTTTATTATGCTGTTAAAAATAATAATCCTGAAATGACTAAAATCTTAATCGATAAAGGGCTTGATAAAAATAGAGATTATGGTTATGAGTATTCTTATTATTTGACAGATATTGCTATTAACAACAACAATCTTGATGTACTTAAACTTCTTGTAAAAAGAGGAGATTCAAAAGAAACTTTAATTCCAAAAGCAGTACAAGAAAATAACATAGAAATGGTTAAATATTTATTATCTATAGGACAAGATATAGATGCTCAAAGATTTTATGACGGATTTTGGGTTGATTCTCCTTTAAAAGTAGCAGCTGAAAACGGATATATAGAAATGGCTAAACTTTTAATTGATGAAGGAGCTAATTTAAACTCAAGCGATGATTATATATATGAAGCTATTAATTATGGTAATTATGACATAGCTAAATTATTAATAGATAATGATGTATTTAATCTCAATACTAATACAACTAGAGAAGAAGCTATAGAATTAGCAAAGAATCAAAAATATTATGAAATAGAAAAATTATTATCAAGCGAAGATTCTAACAATATAGACGGATATGATGAATTAATGAATGCTATATCTAAAGGCGATATGAAAGCATTAGAAAAACTTATAAAAGATGATACTGATTTAAATAAACAATATAGTAAGATTACACCTCTTGGTTTAGCTGCTGCTAGAAATGATAAGGAAATGGTTAAATTTTTAGTAGAAAAAGGTGCTGATATAAATTTAGAAGATGGATACGGATATACTCCTTTAATAATAGCAATGAAGTATCGTAATCTAAATTTAGCTAAAGATATTATTGATTTGAAGCCTGATTTAAATGCTATATGTTCAGCAACAGGAGATACTCCTTTAACATATTTAGTACGTGAAGTGTGGTTTGCAACAGATGTTTGTTATTATTTAGTAAAAAACGGTGCTGATATAAATAAAAAAAATAAAGACGGAGATACTCCATTAATAGTTGCCGTAGAAAATGTTGTTGGAAGTTATGGTATGTTAGGAGTACTTATAAATATGGGTGCCGATTATAATATTAAAAACAAAGAAGGAAAAACAGCTATTGATATTGTTATAGCAGAAGATGACAAAGCAACACTTCATCATTTAAATAATCCAAGCGATTTAGAAACTTATCTTAGTTACTAATAAATAATAAAAAAGTGTATGCATTATATGTATCACTTTTTATTTTATTATTTTCTAATTGAAATTTTGTTAATTTTCTTTTATTATAAAAAACTATAATACATATAGAGGTAAAATATGAAAAAAATTATTTCAATACTTACAGCGTTTAGTTTAATGATTGCTGTAATTTCCTGCGGTGCTAATAAAGAAGCAAATCAAGCATCACAAAATACTAATGAACAAAAAACGACCTCATCAGACAGGCAAAAAACAGAAACTAAAAAAGAATTCTTTGATATGAAATATGTTT
>NZ_SRZM01000021.1 GCF_019402445.1 Brachyspira pilosicoli | reverse complement strand
GCCTCTCTTATATTAACGCCCCTTCTTTTTAATTCAATATGAACCATAGGGAAACCGTTTATTAGAATAGTAACATCATATCTCGCTTTTCTTTCTGAGTGCGTTTCTGTGTATTGATTAATAACCTGCAGATGATTATGATATATATTATCAGCATCTATTATAAAAATATTCTTAGGCTCTCCATTATCCAAGTCTAATGAAAATATACGCTCTTCATGCATTTTATAAGTTTTATCAACAGTCTTTTCATTACCATTTACTATAATAGAATTAAAAAGATTATTCCATTCATTATCTGTAAAATTATAATCATTTAATTTTTCTAATTGAGTTCTAAGGTTTTTAATTAAATCATTTTCATTTTTTATATTTACGTATTCGTATCCCTGTTCGGTGAGCTGTTTAATAAATTCTTCTTCGAGTTCTGCTTCAGATTGATATTTAGTTCTATTTCTTTGTATTGGAGTATATTTAGCGACAACGGTACTTTCCTCAGACATTTTGATGATATCCATTTTCTCTTTGTTTTGCATATAAACTCCTATTTAATTTTTTTTAATAATATGTTCTTTTTCCCGCGTACGAGCTGTACCAATACTCGCCGTATGGGCTTACCGCACGGTAATGCTTTTCTTTAATTATAATCTCTTAGGCGTGCGGGGGTATTGCTTTTTAATACACAATTATTTCTTCTTCTCCTTAAAAGTAAGTAATTTATCTCTGTAGTATTCATATTGCTTTTTACGAAGCTCAATCTCAGCAGGCAGCCCCTTAGTGATGTCATTGCATAACGTGTCGAATTGGTCAAGTATTTTAACGATACGTTCCTGCTCTTTTAATGGCGGTACTGGAATTTTTAAATTTCTCATCTCTTTCATCGGCACGCTTTTTACTGTTCCGCCATCTGCTTTTGCTAAATACATATCTCTTATATAAGACGATTTTAATAAATACATTAAAAATTTTGGTACTAAAAAACTTTTATTAGGCTTTATTGAATATATACCCTCTTTAATATTCCAATTATTAGGAAATTTATCTATTATTGCAGTTTCACCAATGGTGCCAGTGCCTGAAAATAAAACATCTCCTACTTCTAAATTAGAACGTCTATTACATAAATTTAATGCTTCATCATTTATTTTGTCTGTTTTTTCACTAAACTTTATTGTATTATTTTGTAATTCTCTAATCGTAACATAATAATTTTTTGCATCGTCTGTATTAAGTCTAAAAAATTGACGGGGATTTAATCCTGTATTTAATGAAATTATAACTTCATTGAGAATTTTCCATTCAACCTCGTCGCCGCACGACTGTGTACCTTCGGTAAAAGTCAACAGCTTGTCCCTATAATACTCATACTGCTTTTTTCTTAAAATGGTTTCTCTATGCAAAAGCTCCTGTAATTTTATTGTCTTCTCTGTAAACTCGTCTAATATACGAACTATCTCTTTTTGTACTTCTATTGGCGGGAGCGGTATTATTATATCAAGAACTTTTGACATATCAGGGTGCTTAATTCCTGAACCTCTATAAAATGTATCTATAAGTTTTCCTTTCGAAATTATAATATAATATAAAAATTTATTATCGAGTTTCTTTTTATCGTTTGATGTCATTATACGATTATCAGCTGTAACAAATTTTCCTTTATAATATTTTATACAATCTATAACTGCCCTAGATTTACCCCAAGGTATAGTTACTACTTCACCATTACATAAATTATTACCTGCTATTTTTTCAGTTGTCCAGCCTGTTTTTTCTCCTGTAGATAATAAAAATACATCTCCACTATCTTGTTCCATAGCAAATAAATCACTGGCTAATAGATAAGGATAATTTATTACTTCAGGTTGTTTCTTTCTATCAACTGAATTAAATTTTTTATCCCATATTGTTACAGACCATAAAGGTACATATTCCACGCCGTCGGGGCAGTGTTTCTTTAAAAGCTCTTTTAGGGTGCTCATAATACTTTTTTAGGCCTCTATTTCCTTAATTATCTTATCTATTGCCTTACGAAGATTGCTCTCTTCTAAAACTATTGCCTCCAAATCTTTATTTAACACTTTTATATCTACTTGCTCCCTTGTGTCTTTCTGCTCTACATAAGTGGATACTGACAAATTATAATCCTGTGCCTCTATCTCTTCCTTTGTTGCTAAATAGCATTTATGGGCTTTACTCTCCCTCGCCTTAAAATAAGACAAAATATCTTCTATATTCTTATCGCTTAATTTATTATTGTTCGTTGCCTTTTCATAATCTTCGCTTGCATCTATAAATAAAGTCTTACCATCTATTTTTGATTTCGATAACACCATTATACAAGTAGCTATTGATGTGCCGTAAAATAAATTGTCTGGAAGCTGTATTATGCATTCTATATAGTTATTGTCTATCAAATATTTTCTTATTTTCTGCTCTGCTCCTCCTCTGTACATTATACCAGGAAAACATACTATTGCTGCAAGTGCTGCAGTATCGAGCCAAGAGAGAGAATGAAGAATAAATGCAAAGTCGGCTTTTGATTTTGGTGCTAATATTCCTGCAGGAGAATAGCGGGGGTCATTTATTAAAAGAGTATTATCTTCCCCCTCCCATTTTATAGAGTATGGCGGATTAGAAACTATTGCATCAAAAGGTTCATCGCTTAGATGTTTAGGTTCTGTCAAAGTATCTCCGTGTGCTATATCAAACTTTTCAAAACCTATATCATGCAAAAACATATTTATTCTGCATAGGTTGTAGGTAGTAATATTTATTTCCTGACCAAAATAATGTATTTTCTTTTCTTCATCTTTTAATATTCTTTTGAACTTTAAAAGCAAAGAACCGCTTCCGCATGCAGGGTCATATACTCTTTTAATTTCACTCTTTCCTGTAATTGTAATTCTTGTAAGAAGCTCCGAAACCTCTTGAGGTGTAAAAAACTCTCCTCCGCTTTTGCCTGCACTTGATGCATACATACCCATTAAATACTCATAAGCATCACCGAATGCATCAATTGAATGGTCTTTAAAATCTCCAAGCTCTATATCAGCAATGCCGTTTATAAGTTTTCTTAATCTCTCATTTCTTTTAATTACAGTAGGTCCTAATTTATTACTGTTTACATCTATATCATCAAAGAGCCCTGCAATTTTTGTTTCGCTTTTAGTTCCTTTAGCAGAGTTTTCTATATCTTTAAATATTTTCTGAAGCTTTTCATTTAGATTATGTTTTTCTTTACTGTCTTTTTTAGTATCTTGATTATTGGCTTCTTTTCTTATATTTTCAAAGAGTTCGCTCGGATATATAAAAAAGCCTTGTTCTTTTATAGTTTCTTTTTTTACATGTTCAACTTCTTCATCTTTTAAATTTGCATAATTAAAATCTTTATAACCTGCATTCCATTCATTTTGATTTAAATAGTTTGCAAGGTGCTCAGAAATATACCTATAGAAAAGCATTCCAAGCACATACTGCTTAAAATCCCAACCGTCAACGCTTCCCCTCAAATCATCAGCTATTTTCCATATTTTGCTATGAAGTTCATCACGCTCTATTATGCTTTTATTGTCTGCCATTGCTCTGCTCCAAATTTATAGATTTACATAATTATAAAATTATTTAATGATTTTTTCAATATTGCTAAAAATTAGCACATTAGAAAATTAATTATTTTATAGATGTATATCTGCTTTCTTTAATTAAATAATCCACTCTCTTTTGAAACTATAAAAATATCATCTGTTTGACAAAATAATATTTTTATTATAATATTTTTTGAGATTTTAATAATTAAATAGAGGTTATAAAATATGCCCAGCAAAGTATATATTGTTGGAGGGGGATGCGGTTCTTATGAGCTTTTAACATTAAAAGCAAAAGAAGTTTTAGGTATATGTGATTGTGTAATATATGATAGGCTTGTTGATAACAGCATACTTCAATTTTGCAATGAAAAAGCAGAACTAGTTTATTTAGGAAAAGAGCATGGAAATCCTGAACTTCAAAATATTATACACAAAACAATTCTTAAATACGCTTTAGAAAATAAAATAGTTGTAAGATTAAAAGGAGGAGACCCTTTAGTATTTGGAAGAGGCGGAGAAGAATTAGATTTTTTATATGACAATAATATTAAATTTGAAATAGTGCCCGGCATAAGTTCATCAATAGCCTCATGTGAATATGCTGGCATTCCTTTAACTTATAGAAATATATCAAGAAGTTTTCACGTATTTACAGCTCATGCTATGAGTGAATATAATCATTTAGATTTTACTATAATATCAAAATTAGAGGGAACTTTAGTCTTTTTAATGGGAATAGCAAATCTTGAAAAGATAGTTAATGGACTTTTAGAAAATGGCAAATCAAAATCTTCCCAAGCTTCAATAGTAGAAAATGCATGCCGTCCAAATCAAAGAGTAATAGTAGGCACTTTAGAAAATATTGTAAGTTTATCAAAAGAAAAAAACATAAAATCTCCCGCTACTATTATAGTTGGAGATGTAGTTCAATTTCAAAATAAATTTTCTTGGTATGACAAAATGCCTTTAAGTGGAAAATCTGTTTTAATAACAAGAGATAAAAAAAGAGGCAATATTTTATACAATAGATTAATAAGTTTAGGAGCACAATGTTATCTGCTACCTATGATTGATATAGAATACAATAATAATAAAGAGCTTATTAACTTAAATAAATACAAAGCTATATTATTATGTTCATCAAATGGGGCTAATGCATTTATTGAAAAAATAGATGATTTAAGAATATTAAATAATATAAAAATAGGTGTTGTAGGAAAAGCAACTTTAAATGCTTTAGAAAAATATAAGATTAAAGCAGATTTTTATCCTAATAAATTTTTAGTTAATGAATTAATAAAAGAATCTGTAGCTCACACAAATGAAAATGATAATATATTAATAATCACATCAAATATATCTCCTATAAATTCAGATGAAATAAGCAGTAAATATAATAGAAATTTCACAAAATTAGAATTATATAATACTAAAAAAATAAAGTATGAAGAGAAAATAATGATAGAAAATATTAATAAGACAGATTATATAATATTTTTTAGTCCATCTACAGTTGAATCATTTTTGGAATCAATTAACTATAATATATCTTTAATTAAAAATAAAAAAATAGTATCTATAGGACCTGTAACAAGTAAAAAAATAAAAGATAATAATTTAAGTGTATATTTAGAAGCTGAAGAATTTTATAGTGAAGGTGTAATTAAATCTTTATTAGAGGATAAATAATCGTTAGGAGATTAATAAAGAAATATGTTTAAAAGAACCAGAAGAACAAGAAATAATGCTATTATAAGAGATTTAATATCTGATGTAAATTTAACTATGAATGATTTTTTATATCCAATATTTATAGAAGAAGGAAACAATATAAAAAAAGAAATAGAAGCTATGCCTAATCAGTTTAGACTTTCTATAGATAAATTAAAAGAAGAATTAGAAGATATAGTTAATTTAGGTATAAGAGGTGTATTATTATTTGGAATACCTAAAAACAAAGATGAAATAGGAAGCTCTTCTTTTGATGAAAATGGAATAATACAAAATGCTGTAAAATATATAAAATTAAATTTTCCTAATCTTTTAGTTGTAACTGATGTATGTATGTGCGAATATACTTCACATGGACATTGCGGAATATTATGCGGAAATAATGTTGATAATGATTCTACACTTGAATATATATCAAAAATAGCATTATCACATGTTCAAGCTGGAAGCGATATAGTAGCACCTTCAGATTGTATGGACGGTCATGTTTATGCTATTAGAAATATTTTAGATAAAAATGGATATTATAATACTCCTATAATGTCTTATAGTGTAAAATATGCTTCTTGTTATTATTCACCTTTTAGAATGGCTGCTGATTCTGCCCCTAGTTTTGGAGATAGAAAAAGTTATCAAATGGATTTTAGAAACAGCAAAGAATATATAAGAAAGATAGAAAATGATATAGAAGAAGGGGCAGATATTTTTATAATAAAACCTGCTTTGTCTTATTTGGATGTTATAAAAGATGTATCAAATAATTTTAATATTCCAATAGCAGCCTATAATGTAAGCGGAGAATATTCTATGATTAAGGCAGCATCAAAGCTTGGATTTATAGATGAGAAAAGAGCCGTTTTAGAAAATATGTATGCATTAAAAAGAGCGGGTGCTGATATAATCATAACTTATCATGCAAAGGATTTAAGCAAATATTTAAAAGAGCTATAATAAAATGTTTTTTCCTGTTTTTCTAGATATAAAAAATAAACAATGCCTCATCATAGGCGGAGGGAATATTGCATTAAGAAAAATTAACAAGCTTATAAAATATGAATGTAAAGATATTACTGTTATTTCTGATAAAACATTAGATGATATAAAAAAATTGGCAGATAATAAAAAAATAAAAATCATACATAATAAATTTGAAATAGATAGAGAAACATTAAAAAAATATTTTTTAGTTATTGCAGCTACTGATGATGAGAAAATAAATAATGAAATATCTAATTTATGCATTAAAGAAAATATATTAGTTAATAATGTTTCTTCCAAAGAAAATATGAATATACGTTTTTGCACAAGCATAGAAAACGAAGAATATTCTATAGCAATATCAGCAGATGGTAATCCCAAAAAAGCTTTAGAATTAAAAGAGAAAATCAAAAAATATTTAGATAAAAACATACAATAAATTTATTATAATTTGTGATTTAAATCACGGCATTTATAAGTATACATGGTATTCTATAATAAAGGGTTATATAGGTATATTGTATGCATAAATTATTAGTAAATGAAGTTTATAATATTATATTTAATAATAGTATATCTTTACAAAGTGAAGTTATAAATATAAAAGATGCATATAAACGAGTACTTAAAAAAGAACTTTATTACAAAATAGATGACCCTCCTTTTAATAAATCTGCAATGGACGGCTACGGATATTTTAATAATGGCAATAAAAAATTTTTACTGCTTAAAGAAAGTATAATAGCAGGAGATTCAAGCAAAAACATAAACATTCCTGAAAATTGCTGCATAAAAATAATGACAGGTGCGGCTGTTCCAAAAAATATAAATAAAATATCTAAGTTTGAAGCCACAGAAATTATTGATGAAAATGAAAAAAAATATGTTTATATAAAAGAAGCTGAAAAGTCTGATAACATAATATATAAAGGCAACGGATATAAAAAAGGTGATTTATTATTAGATAAAAAAATATTAGAAGCTGAAGATATATCCAAATTAGCATCTAATGGATACTCAGAAATTGAGGTAGTAAAAAACCCTAAAATTGCTTTTATAAGTACAGGGAATGAACTTACAGATATTACAAAAGAACTTGAAGAAGGAAAAATATACGATTCAAACAGCTTTTTAATAAAAAATAAATTAAAAACAATGAATATAGAATGTCAATTCTATGGAATAGTAAAAGATGATTATGATAGTCTTTATGATATTGTATATAAAGCATTAGATGAAAATGATATTATAATAGTTAGCGGCGGTATATCATTTGGAGATATGGACTTTACAAAAGAAGTTTTTAATGCACTTAATATAAAAGAACTTTGTCATGGCGTAAAAATAAAACCTGGAAAACCATTCTATTTTGGCAAAAAAGATAATAAAGCAGTATTTGGACTTCCAGGTAATCCTTTTGCTGTATTAGTTTCTTTTGAAAACTTTGTTAAGCCTTATATATATAATTCTATGGAATGTAAATATAATAATCAATTTTTTAAACTTCCTCTACTTGAAGAATACAAAAGAAAAAAAAGCGATACTGAAGAATATTTGCCTGCTGAGTTTGTTTTTAATGAAGATGCAACACTTGTTAAACTAATTGATTATAAAGGCTCTTTCTATTTGCCTTCAAATATAAAAGCACTTGTAAAAATAGATGTTGGGGTTAATGAAATTAAAGCTTTAGAGAACGTTAGTATAAAGTTTATATAAAAATAATAAAATGAAGGAGTATAAAAAGATATGAATACTATGCAAACAACATGTAATTACTGCTCATTAGCATGCAATTTTGATGTTACATCAGATGGTAAAACAATCACAAAGGTTATACCATCTAAAAACTATCCTGTTAATAAAGGGTTCTCTTGTATTAAAGGACTTAATTTAAATAAACAAGGTCTTATGAATAGCCCTGACTCTAAGCCAAGAATTAAAGATAAGCAGGGTAATGTTAAGCATGTTTCTTGGGAAGAGGCTTTTAATTATACTGCTTCCAAATTAAAAGAAATAAAAGAAAAATACGGACCTCAGGCTATAGCTGGAATAAGTACAGGTCAATTAGAAACAGAGGGTATGGCTATATTTGGACATGTTGTTAGAAATTTTTTGGGTGGAAATTTAGACGGAAATACCAGATTATGCATGGCTACTTCTGTTGTTGCTCATAAACAGAGTTTTGGTTTTGATGCTCCTCCATACACTTTAAATGACTTTGAATTATCAGACACTATATTTTTAATTGGTGCTAACCCTATAGTGGCACACCCTATTATATGGGACAGAATAAGATTAAATAAGATTCCTAATAAAAAAGTTATAGTAATAGACCCTAGAAAATCAGAAACTGCTAAAGAAGCAGATTATTGGTATGGATTAAAAAGTAAAACAGATATTTATTTATTCTATACTTTAGCTAATGTTTTAATTGAAAAAGATTGGATTAATAAAGAATATATAGAAAATTACACAGAAAACTTTGACGCTTACAAAGAACATGTAAAAAACTTCCCATTAAGCAAAGCAAAAGAAAATACAGGTTTATCAGAAGAACAAGTTATGGAAATAGCTACTATGATACATGAAGGAAAAAATGTATCATTCTGGTGGACTATGGGAGTTAATCAAGGTTATCAAGCAGTACGCACTGCTCAGTCAATAATTAACTTGGCACTTATGACAGGAAATATAGGAAGACCAGGAACAGGTGCTAATTCTATAACAGGACAATGCAACGCTATGGGCTCAAGAGCCTTCAGTAATACTGCAGGATTATACGGAGGCGGAGATTTCGATAACCCTAAAAGAAGAGAAGCTGTATCAAAAGCATTAGGCATAGAAGAAAAATGGCTTCCAAATGCACCTACTATTACATATAATGCAATTATAGAAAAGGCTATTGCCGGTGAAATAAAAGCTCTTTGGATTTGCTGTACTAATCCTAGACATTCTTGGACTAATAACGAAACATTTAAAAAGGCTATTGAAAATTTAGAATTATTTATAGTACAAGATATTTATGATGATACAGACAGCTCTAAGCTTTGCGATGTTTATTTCCCTGTTACTTCAGGACTTTATAAAGAAGGCGTTATAATTAATACAGAAAGAAGATTATCAAAATTACGCCCTGTGCTTACAGAAAAAAACGGCAAATTAACAGACTATGAAGTGTTTTATAAGATGGGTGAAGCTTTAGGAATGGGCGATTTATTAAAAGGCTGGGAAACTCCTAGAGATGCTTTTGAATTAATGAAAAAATGCAGTAAGGGTATGCCTTGTGATATTACAGGTGTTGATTATGATGCTTTAAATGATTCACCTGGCATACAATGGCCTTATCCAGAAGGAAGTACTCCTCTAACTGATAATGAAAGAAGACTTTTTGAAAACAATCAATATTATACTCCAAACAAAAAAGCTAAGTTTATGTTTGAAATGCCTATAGAAAACCCTGTTCAATGCAGCGAAAAATATCCTTATATATTAAATACAGGAAGAGGTACAGTTGGTCAATGGCATACTCAAACAAGGACAAGAGAATTAGATGTTGTTAATGATGTATCTGTGAAGAATGCTTATATTTATATAAGTGAAGCTATGGCAAAAAATAAAGGAATCAATAATTTTGATGCCGTTGAAGTAGAATCTATAAATGGTCAGACAAGAAAATTTATTGCTTTTATCACAGATTCTCTTTCTGATAATCAATTATATGCTCCTATACACTATATAGAAACTAATGCCCTAACCCCTAGTGTATATGATACTTATTCAAAAGAGCCTTCATATAAATCAACACCTGTTAATATAAAAAAGGCTATATAAAAATAAAAAAGGAGTAAATATGAAACCTATAAAAAGAATAGCAATAGATAGAAATAAATGCATAGGCTGCTTAACTTGCGTAAGTGCATGTATAGTTGCCCATGACGGAGAAGAGCCAAGAAACAGAGTTGTTATAAGCAGTAATTATAAAAACTCCCCTATATTCTGCAGAAACTGCGATTTACCAGAATGCGTATATACCTGCATGTCTGGTGCTATGAAAAAAGACCCAAAAACAGGATATGTAACTTATGATAAAGAACAGTGTGCAAGCTGTTATATGTGCATAATGGCTTGTCCTTATGGAGTATTAAAAGAAGATAGCTTAACAAAAAAACAAATATTAAAATGTGATATGTGTGAGCATTATGAAGAAGGTTCTCAATGCGTAAAAAAATGTCCTATGAAAGCTATTACTTTAGAGGAGGTAAAATAATATGAAATATCTTGTATTAGGTGCTTCTGCTTCAGGATTAAATGGGGCTCGTGAACTTAGAATGTTGGATAAAGATGCTGATATTACTTTAGTATCTATAGATGATAAAATATATTCAAGATGCATGCTTCATTATTATATAAGCGGAAAGAGAACTGAAGAATCTCTTAATTTTATGCCTGAAGATTTTTTTAATAAGTATAATGTAAAATGGATTAGCAATACTAAAGCTATATCCATAGACACAGATAAAAAAACTGTAAAGCTTTCAAATGGAAATGAAGAGAGCTATGATAAACTTCTTTTAGCTACAGGAGGCTCAAGTGCTATACCTCCTATTGAAAATTTAAGAGAGGCTAATAATGTTGTGGGAGTTAGAACTCTTGATGATTGTAAAAAAATAATGGAACTAGCTAAAAAATATAAAAATGCTGTAGTTATTGGTGCTGGACTTATTGGTGTTGATGTTGTAAGCGGGATTTTGCCTTATAAATTAGAAAAGCTTTCTGTTATTGATATAGCTCCTTTCATTATAAGCAAGCAATTAGATGAGTATTCTGCTAATGTTTATCAGGATAAATTAAAAGAAAATAATGTTTCTCAATATTATAGTGTTAAAGTAAAAAGAATAGATATTGACAGTAATAAAAATCCTAAATTTGTTGAGCTTGAAGATGGCAGAAAGATTGATGCTGATTTTATAGTTGTTGCTATGGGAGTTACTCCTAATACTGATTATTTAAAAGATAGCAAAATAGAGTTAAATAAAATGGGAGGAGTTGTTATAGATAAATTTGGTAAAACTAATATTGATGATATATATGCTGCTGGAGATATTACTGCAACTACTGCTATATGGTCTGCTGCTGTTAAACAGGCAATAATAGCTGCTAATAATATGACAGGAAATAATATTGATATAGATACTCTATTTAATTTTAAGTCTACAATGAATTTCTTTAATATTCCTTCAATGTCTATAGGAAATGTTATACCTCCTGATGATTCGTATTCTGTAGAGATATTTGATGATAAAAAAGGAAATTACAGAAAGATAGTTCATAAAAACGGTAAAATATATGGTGCTTTGCTTCAGGGTGATTTGCGTTATGCTGGAATACTTACTCAATTAATAAAAGAAAATATTGATGTAAGTAAAGTAAAAAAACCATTATTTAATATAGATTATTCAGACTTTTTTAATATAGATGAAAACTTTAAATTTGCTTTTTAATGAAAATATAGCTGCTGTTGTTTTATGTGGTGGAAATAGCAAAAGATTTGATTTTAAAGATAAAGCTCTGCTTAAGTATGATAACAACAGCACGTTTTTAGAACATATTATTTCAGAATGCAGTAATCAAGAATTATATTTATCTGTGAATAATTTTGATAAATATAATTCTTTGATTTCTGATTATAAAGAAAAATATAATAAAAAAATATATACAATAGAAGATATTAATAAAAATATAGGTGCTTTAGGCGGCATTCATAGTGCATTTGTTAATATTAATTCTAATTATATACAATTTTTAAGCTGTGATACTCCTAATATTAGTAAAGATTTTCTTTACTATATGCAAAGTATGGTAGATGAATATCATGATGCTTTTATACCTGTTTATAATAACAAGGCTTATTTTTTATGCGGTATATATTCAAAAAATATAATTAATGCTGTAAATGAAAATATACAAAATAAAGAGTATAGAATAAAAAAATTAATAGAAAAAATTAAAGTTAAATATATAGATTTAAAATATACAATTTTTAAATTACACAATATAAATACTTCAGATGATTATTTATTATTTCAAAAAACTATACCTCAATACTTTGCAATTTGTGGCAAAAGAAACTCTGGAAAAACAACTCTAATATGCAAATTAATAAAAGAGTTTGTTAATATGGGTAAAAGTGTTGCTGTAATAAAACATACATCTCATGACCATTCTTTTGATACAGATGGAAAAGATACTTATGATTTTAAAAATAATGGAGCTTCTGCTACTTTAATATATTCCCCATTAAAATATATGCTTGTAAAAGACTATATAAAAAGTGAAGATGAAAAAGATGATTTAATAAAGTTTATAAAAAGCTTAAATGAGTATGACATAATTATATTAGAGGGTTTTAAACATCTTGATAATATACCAAAAATTGAAGTGTTTAGAACAGATGTAACTGATAAACCTTTATGTGAAATCTCTTCTTTAAAAGCATTAGTTACAAATGATATTAATTATAAAAGCGAAGTTCCTGTTTTTGATATTAATAATATTTCTTCAATAATAGATTTTATAACACAAAATCTTATAATAATTTAACAATAAAAGGAGTTTTAAGTATGACTAAATTAAAAGGATTACCTATTGGTTTTGTTGGAACCTGCGTAGGATTAGCCACATTATCAAATGTTTACAATCTATTAGGTTTCAGTTGGGTAAGACATTTATGCATGTGTTTAGCTGGATTTGCAGCTATATTAGGCATATTGAAAGTTATATTCTTTTTTCCTAAAGTACAAGAAGAATATAAAAGCGGAGTTTTGGCAGCTATGTATACCACAATAACGATGAACACTATGCTATTTGGTACTTATATTGCTGGGTATAACACTGCTTTAGGAAAAGCTATATTTTTAACAGGTGTATTTGTGCATATGGCTATGATATTATGCTACACTATATACCATATAATTATGAATTTTAAAGTAGATTTTTTACTTCCTTCATATTTTGTTACTTATAACGGACTTTTAGTTTCTACAGTTGCTGGAATAAATATGCTTCCTCCTAAACTTGCTATGGGAATAACTTTTTATGGAATAGGCGTTTATGTTCTTATATTAATATTTTTAATACCAAGAATAATCACCAAACCTATACCTGCTAACTTTGTTCAAACAAAAACAGTATTGTTAGCTCCTTGTTCTTTATGTCTTGTAAGTTATTTAAACTTCAATAATGTAGAAAGCTTAAAAATGTATTTTAATCCTATTGTAGCACTAATATTATATATTTGTGTTTTATTAACATTTATATATATATTATGCAATATATTTAAGTTTTTTGAAAATGGATTTACTCCATTATTTGGAGCTTTAACATTCCCTATGGCTATAGGTACTTTAGCAGGATACAGAGCAGGAGCATTTTTCACTTCTATTGAAACTTATAAAACTTTAGGAGTTTTGGCAACAAATGTTACAGGTTTTCAATTGCTAATATCATCTACTTTTATGTGTTTAGTATTTTTTAATTTTGTAAAAATGTATTTAACCCCTAATAAAGAATAAATAGAAAAAATAGGTTATTTATATATTATTTATAGATAACCTATTTTTTACTTATTCATTTTTTTACTTATTCTCTTATAAAGTTCTAAAGCTAAATTATTTTTATCTTTTAATTCATTAATAGAAATCTTATCTCTATAGTTTTTATTGTTATAAAAGAAATTTCCATGAAGTATAATATTATTATCGTAAGTAACTTCTGCATAGCCACCCACCGGGGAATTACATCCGCTGTCAAAAAGACATGCAAACTCTCTTTCAATATCAACTAATCTTCTTGCATTTTTATCTTCTATCAATTTCAACACTTCTATCATCTCATAATCATTTTCTCGGCACTGCACACATAATGCCCCCTGCCCCGGTGCCGGAAGTATATCATCTATAGAAAAATATTCAGTTATCATACCCTCAAGATTTAATCTCTTCATAGCAGCAGCAGCCAATATTAAAGCATCATAATCTTCTGTTTCAAGCTTTTTTAATCTTGTATTAATATTTCCGCGTATAGGTTTTATAATTAAATCATCTCTAAGCATCATAACAGAACTTGAACGCCTTAAAGATGTAGTTCCTATTATAGAACCTTTTTTCAAATCATTGAATTTAATATTATTCTTTGAAATTAATACATCTCTTGCATCATCTCTTTCCGGCACAGAAGCATATACCAATCCCTTTGTATTAATTATAGGCATATCCTTCATAGAATGTACAGCAAAGTCAATTTTTTTATCTAATAAAGCCTCTTCTATTTCTTTTGTAAAAGCACCCTTTAGAGATTTTTCTGTACTGTTTGGGTTTTCTATTAAATGCCTATCACCGCTTGTTGTTATCTCTTTTATTTCTATATCTATTTTGTTTAATTCATCTATTTTTTTTAATTTTTCTATTACTATATTTGTTTGAACCAATGCTAATTTGCTGTTTCTGCTTCCTACAATAATCTTTTTTCTCATCATAAAAAATATAATTCCATCTTATAAAAACAATTTTGTTCATTTTAGCAAGTTATTATTTTTTTATCAATACTTATTGACTTTTTTTTATATAATTATATTGTTTAATAAGAAATTATGATTACATTAGATGAAGCATTCAATAAAATAAAAATATTCCAAAATATTAATTCTCAAACTATAGAATATATAAAAAAATTCTCCAATCTAAAAGTATATAAAGAAAAAGAACATGTATTTATGGATAAAGACAAAGTTGATAATATATATATAATAGTGTTAGGCAAAGCAGCTTTATATAAGCTAAATAATTTTGGAGATAAGAAAATAATTTTTATATTTGGAGAAGGACAAATATTAAATGAACATAGTATACAAGATATAAAAGTTTCTATAAACTGCGAAGTTTTAGAATATTCTGTTGTTATGCTCATACCATCAAATATTTTTATAAATGCTATGGAAAAAGATTGTGCATTATCTAAAGCTATGCTAGATTTAATGTCTTTAAACATAAGAAGATTATATAGACAGCTTCAAAACACTACAAATAATCTAGAATGTGAAAAAAAATTAGCTTCAAAATTATTAAAATTAGTAAAAGATAATGGCATATACTGTGAAAACATAGTAAAAATAAATGTACCATTAACTATAACATATATATCAGAGATGATAGGTTCAAGAAGAGAAACTGTTTCAAGACAAATAAAAAAATTATCAGAATTAGGTTTTATAGAATTCAAAGACAATTTTATATTTATAAAAGATATAGAAAAATTAAGAAATTACTTTTATGATATATAGTTTATTTTAAAAGAACTTCTTAATAAAATTTTAATATTGCAGTGTGATATATATCACATACTTATTTTTAATAATGTCTATAATAAATACATAATTAAAAGGAGGTTTGTAGCATGGGATATAAATTAGATAAATCTGATTTTCAAAATCTGATTGACAATCTAAAAAAGTACTATTTGATTTATGCTCCTAAAAATTTTAAAGGTACAGGAACATTTTCTGATACGGATATAGTAAGATATGATTATATTTCAAATATTGATGATATAGAATTTAATAAAAAATCTAATTATTCATTTAAAGAATCTATTTTACCAATCACTCAAACATTATTTTATTTTACAGAAGATGAAGTAAAAGAGGCTAATATTGAAAGAGAAAAACCAGCATTAATATTTTTAAGAAGCTGTGATTTGCATGCTATAAAAAGATTAGATCAAATATATCTAAAAAATGGTTTTGAAGATTATTATTATAAGCGTTTGAGAGATAATATAAAATTTGTTCTTATAGGCTGTTCAAAATCTTTTGATAATTGTTTTTGTGTGAGTATGAATAGCAATAAATGCGATGAATATGATTTTGCTCTAAACATTAGAGATAATTATTTTGAAATAGATTGCAAGAATGATGAGTTTAAAAATTTATTTAAGCAGTACGAAGAATTAAATGTAGAAATAGATTATGTAAGAGAGAATGATATTAAAGTAAAAGTAGCTAAAAATTTAAGTTTAGACGTTTATAAATCAAAGATGTGGGACGAATATGATGCAAGATGCATTAATTGTGGAAGGTGCAATTTTGTATGCCCTACTTGTACTTGCTTTACTATGCAAGACATTTTTTATACTGATAATGGAAAAGTTGGAGAGAGGAGAAGAGTTCATGCTTCCTGTATGGTAGATGAATATACTGATGTTGCTGGAGGAGGAGCTTACAGAAAGAAAAATGGAGAGCGTATGCGTTTTAAGGTTATGCATAAAGTTTTTGATTATAAAAAAAGAAATGGATATACTATGTGTGTGGGATGTGGAAGATGCGATGATGCTTGTCCTGAATATATATCATACTCTAACTGCATTAATAAATTGGAAGATGCTATGAAGGAGGTATCTAAATGAGTAACAATGAATATGTACCTTTTTTATCAGAGATTTTAGATATCAAAAAGCATACAGAAATTGAATATACTTTTAAGATGTCATATAATGGAGAATCAAAACCAGGACAATTTTTTGAAGTATCAATTCCAAAGTTTGGAGAAGCACCTATATCAATAAGCGGCATAGAAAAAGGAAGCATCGATTTAACCATAAGAAAGGTAGGAAAAGTTACTAATGAAATATTTGAAAAGTACATTGGAAACAAGCTTTTTATGAGAGGACCTTATGGAAATGGATTTGATGTTAATTTATATAAAGACAAAGATATTATAATAATTGCAGGAGGTACTGGAGTTTCTCCTGTAAGAGGTGTAATAGATTATTTTAGTGCTAATAAGAATGAAAGAAAAGATATGACCACTATTATAGGGTTCAAAAGCCCTGATGATATTTTATTTAGAGAAGATATTGAAAGATGGGAAAAAAATATGAACCTTATATTAACAGTTGATGCAGCTCCTGAAGGTTATAATAAAAATATAGGGCTTGTAACAAAATATATACCAGAATTAAAAATCACTGATAATACTATAGCAATAGTAGTTGGACCTCCTGCTATGATGAAATTTTCTATAATGGAATTAGAAAAAATTGGACTTAAAGAAGAGAATATTTGGGTATCTTATGAGAGAAAGATGTGTTGTGGTATAGGAAAATGCGGGCATTGCAAAATAGATGATGTTTATATTTGTTTAGATGGCCCTGTATTTAATTATGTTAAAGGTAAAACTTTAGTAGACTAGGAGTATTATTATGTTAGATATAAATGTAAAAAAACTTAAAAAAAATGCATTTCGTATTACTAAAAAAAGAGGATTAACTGCTTCTAGGATAAGAGTTCCAGGTGGACATTTAAATGTTAAATATTTGGATATTATAAAACATATAGCAAACAATTATGGTAATGGCACAATTCATATGACAGTTCGTCAGGGTTTAGAAATTCCTGATATAAAAATGGAAGATATGCCAAAAGTTAATGAACTTTTACAGCCTATAATAGAAGGACTTAATATTAATCAAGATGAAAAAGGAAAAGGTTATACTTCATCTGGGACAAGAAATATATCTGCATGCATTGGAAATAGGGTTTGCCCTTTTGCATGCTATGATACTACAGCATTTGCTCAAAGAATAGAAAAAGAAATATTTCCCAATGACTTACATTTTAAAGTAGCTTTAACAGGATGTCCTAATGATTGTGCTAAAGTGAGAATGCATGACTTCGGTATTATTGGAATGACTCACCCTCAATACGAAAAAGACAGATGCATAAGCTGTAAGGCTTGCATAAAATCATGCAAAAGAAAATCTGCTGATGTTCTTAATATGGTTAATTATAAGATAGAGAGAAATCATAAAGGATGCATAGGCTGCGGTGAATGTGTTATTCAATGCCCTATGAGAGCTTGGACTAGAAGCGAGAAAAAATATTATAGACTTACAATAATGGGAAGAACCGGTAAGAAAAATCCTAGACTTGGTGAGGACTTTATAAAATGGGCTGATGAGGATAGCATAGTAAAAATCATATTAAATACTTATGAATATGTAAAACAATATATAGATTTAACTGCTCCGGGCGGAAAAGAACATATAGGATATATAGTTGATAGAACAGGATTTGAAGAGTTTAAAAAGTGGGCTTTGAAAGATGTACAGTTGCCTGATATAGCTGAAGTTTATACTCCTATTTACTGGAAAGGTATACATTATGTTTAAACAAAACGAATATTATATCTTTTAATTTTCATTTATAAGCTTTTTGGTTTTATTTATGCATAAATTTATAAAAGAGTCCCATTCGCCCAAAGTTTTATCGAATACTTGAACTTCAATACCTAACTCTTTTATAGCATTAAATATACCATCTAATATATCATTCTTATAATGAAATGATTTTGATATTAATATTGGAATTATTAATACTTTTTTATTTAACTTTAAAAGCTTATCTTTTATTTCATCTAGGCTTATACCTTCAGAGAAAGTTATAGATAAATACGACTCATTTTGAAGACTTAATTTATAAGCAAGCATTCCATAGGCAGAATTAGAATGATGTTTTCCTCCATGTCCTACAAATAAATATGTATAATTATTATAATCATTAAATTTCTCTTTTATTATAGAAACCATATTATCATAATCGCTTGGAATAGATAATAATGATTCTCCGTATTTTAATATAGAATAATACTCTTTAAAAGGTACTGTAGTGTGGAATATACGCATATAATCTTTATTTTGTAATAAAACTATAGGAGCAATATATACTTCTTTTATATTCTTATTTTTTAGCTCATTTAATCTATCTTTAACTGCTGGAAAATCAGAAGCTTCTTTCATCATTTTTCTTATAGCACTTGAACTATAAGCATCTGTTATATAAAAATCTTTAAACTCACTTTCGAATCTCTTTATTATATTAGAATACATTTTATCTGTTTCTTTATAATTATTGGCACCATGAAATAATAATATTATACTTTTATCTGACATAAACCTTACTCCATAATAATTATAAAAATATTATAATAAATTCATAGATAAATTTCAATTAATAGAAGTATATCCGCTTTCTTCAACTAAATACTGCCCCTCTTTAGAAAGTATAAAATCTATTAATTTTTTTACATTGGGATTATTGTCCATAGCTTTTTTAGTTGTTACAGCATAAAATGTAGTTGATAGAGTATAATAGCCGTTTTGTATATTTTCTTTATTTGGTTTTATATTATCTATAGTTTCTAATAA
>NZ_SRZM01000209.1 GCF_019402445.1 Brachyspira pilosicoli | reverse complement strand
GAAGTTAATAATATCACTTTAGAAGAATATAATAAAAATACTGTAAATGGAATTAGAGAAAATAATATAATACTAGGAACTAAAAAAAGTATTATATGCAAAAAAAATGTTTATATTACAGAGTTTTATTCTAATTATAAAGATGTTGATGTGAATTATTCTATATATGTAATAGAAACAAATAATTATTATCATCAATTTATGATAGCTTCTATGAGTAGTAAAAATTATTATAATAAAATAAAAAGTATATTATCTACTTTGAAAGAAATATAATTATTACTATGAAAAATAAATTAAAATATTTATTTATATTATTACTCTTATTTGTAAATAATTTATTTTCAGAACAAAAAATATTTTTATCGTCAAATTTGACAGGCGATGATTTGAGAAAAGAAATTGTTAATTGGGTTAAAGAAAGCTCAATAAATGAAGAAAATTATAAAATATTAGATAATGGTTTTATATATTTTTTTTATGTTTCAAATATAGACGATAAAAATAAGTTTCTATGTTTTGATATTACTTTTAATTTGCAATACGATAAGTTTATAGTAGACTTCTCTAACCCTAAAATATTTGATAAAGAAAAAAATGAAATAAAAGATTTAGAGTTTAGTACAATAAGCAAATTAACCAAAACAGGCATGTTCAAATCCTACAACGAAGAAATAGATAAGATAGTAGAAGAACTTGAAAATATAATAAATTAAATTTAGTATGTTGACAAAAAGAGTAATTACATTTAATATTTTGTATTATATATCATAAAATCAGGAGGATATTTTTATGACTAAAGGAATATTTTCTTTTATACTTGGAGTAAGTGCAGGTGTTGCATTAGGTTTATTATTTGCACCAAAAGCTGGTGAAGAAACTAGAGAAGATATTAAAGAAACTATGGATAATATCAAATATAAAGTAGATGATTTATATCATAGAGGAGTTATTAAAACTTCTGAGTTATATGAAAAAGGCAGAGAAAAAACTTCTGAACTATATGAAAAAGGTAAAGAAAAAACAGCAGATTTTTTAGATAAAAGAAAAAAGAAATCTGAAGAAGCTAATGCTTAATTTTTAACAGTATTTAAACAATATGAATGATATTACTTTTCAATTAAATGTTATTGCTATATCATTAGCTTTTATAGCTATAGCAATATTGATATTATCTTTGGCTATATTTTTTGTATTGCTTGCTACGCATTTTAGATTTAACAGCAGATTTGATAAGATACTAGACAATATAGAATCTATTAGTGAAAAGGTTAATAATATAGCATTATTCGTAGAATCTGAGGCTGATAGAACAAAAAAAAGTTTATCGGATGTGCATGATGCTATAGACAATGTTACTAGCAGTTTTTATGGTATTACAAGCTCTTTAAGAGATTTAACTGCCAATTTTAGTATGATGAATATCATAAACTCTATTATTGGTTTGTTTAAAAGCAAGAAAAATACTGATGATGATGAATTAAATTTTTAATTTGCGGGAAATTGATTATATTATGAAAAAAATTTTGTTAATAACCTCTATATTATTTATTTTTGTATGTTCTTTATATTCTAATGATAACTTTGCTATAAGAATAAAAGATTCTCAAGGAAATGTAAAAAAACTTATAACTAAAGATGAGTTTCTTAATGATGTAAGCAATTTAGTAACATTAAGAGGCGGTAATGAAGAAGCTCTTAATATTATTATTACTAATGAACTTCAATTATGGCAAATTGCTAATCAAATAATAGAGCAAGAAGTTTTATATATTAAAGCTGTAGAAGAAGGTTATGACAAAGATAGTGATTTGATGGCTAGAATAGAAAAAGAAAGAGATAATCAAATAGTTCAATTATATATGCAAAAAAAAGTACCTAAAGATTTTAGTGTTGTAACAGAAGCTGAAAAGAGAAGTTTTTATAATACTAATAAAAATCGCTTACCGCCAAATGTTACTTATGACCAGTTATCTCTTCAAATAGAATATGCTATTATTCAAGAGCGTATGCGTAATGAATATAATAAAATATTACAGAATGCTAAAACTAATTATACTAAATTTGAATATTCTGCTGCTAAAGACCCTTGCATTATAATAGAAGAAACAACTATACCATTGTCTAGATTTAATGAAATGTTTAATGAAAACCTAAAACAAGCAGGCGACAATATTCCTCCTGCTCTAAAAGCACAAGCAAGAGATAGCATGTTCAATGCTTTTGCCGCTATGGAAGTTATGCTTTATGATGCTAAAAAAACAGGTTTTTATAATACACCAGAGGCTAAATCTTTAGATAATCTAATAACAAGAAATGCTGTTACTGCTAACTACATAGATAAAACAATAAGAGCAAAAATACCTAAGCCTACTGAAGAAGAAATTAATCAGGCTTATAAACAATATGGAGCAATATATAAAATAGATTCTCTTCCATATCAAGAAGCTCAAAAGGCATTAGAAACTTTGGTAATAGAAGCTAAAACTCAGCAGATATATCAAGTATTAATTGCTCAATTAAGATATGGTTACAGTATAGAAAAAGACTTATCTCTATAATATAAATAATGAAAATAAGAATATTTTTTATATTAATAATATTAGTTGCAGTTAATCAATTATCTTATGCTATAAGAAATGATTTTTATTTTGATATATCTCCGCTAATAGAAAAAAATAAAATGTTTTCTGTTGGTATAGGAGGAATATATTATGAATACAACTCTTGGTTTCAGGATTATAAATTATATATAAATGACCCACTAGACCAAAATATTAGTAAAAGAAATTTATCATTTACATTTATGCCGTATTTTATGGTAAGACCTATTAATTTTGTGGAATTAGGTGTATCTACAAGTTTTACATATCAAAGGCAAGATACAAGACAAGATTTAACAGGGCTTACAAATATGACTGATTCTTTTAGTTTTGATGCCATAAATGCCACAGCTAAAGTAACATTTTTGGATTGGTATTTGTCATTAGGTGCTAAAGTTGGAATGAGCTATAATTTTTCTAAAAGTATTCTTGGTGAAAATAGAGATGCTTTTAACTTTAATGGTGCTTTTTTACTTGGAATAGTTCCTAAAGTGATACCGATTAATATATTATTTGCCTATGTATTTGACACTAGAGATAATTTACAAACAGATATATTGGAATTAGGAGAAGTAATCGGAGGATTTGAGATAATAACATCTCCTTTTATGACATTATATACAGGGGTAAGTTATGTTTTTCCGTATCAGCCTAAAAAAAGAGATTATAGTTATTTAGAGCCTTTTGTAAAGTTCAAAGCTACAATATCAGATTTTTTATATATGACTATCACATACAGAAAAATTGTACTTGGCAGCGGAAATGTGCCAAACACATCAACAGTTGATTTTTCTATAGAGTATATGTTCTATGGACCTGGTGATTGGTGGTATTTAGGAAGACCAGCGGATAAAAGAAGACAATACGACTACTAAAGTTTATAATGTTTTTAAGTTTTTATTTGTGGTGGCTTTGCCCCCACACCCCCAGTTCTTTTGCGACCGAAGGGAGTCCTTCAGGGCGACCGAAGGAAGTGCCCTTGCGGCATGGCCACAAAGAACCAAAAAGGCTGCATTGTTTAGACTAAAATACATGTATTATCTTATAGTTTATAGATATTCCAAACATACGAAGCTAAAACACTTGCACTTTCGCGAAGCG
>NZ_SRZM01000208.1 GCF_019402445.1 Brachyspira pilosicoli | reverse complement strand
TTTTTGACAAAATATAGTTGTTTAGGTATATACTAATTTTTTTTATTTTAATAATTATATATATCAAATTATTATATTGCATTTTTATATTTACTTCAATTTTTGGTTTAATAGTTTTATTTTACGCTTACAATAAACTAACTCAATTTATAATTCAATAAACATCTATGCTGTATTTACAAAAAAACTATATACATTAAAATTGAAAAACTATATATGATAAAAAATAATTTTAATTAAAGAGTAATTAAATGAAAATTAAAAATAAAAAAAATGACAGCAAAGTTAATGTAATAGCTTTAATAATATATCTCTTCTTATCTTGTACTATACCGTCTACTGCAATATCATTTTTTGCTATGGCTGATAAAAATATA
>NZ_SRZM01000207.1 GCF_019402445.1 Brachyspira pilosicoli | reverse complement strand
TATATGAATCTTCTTTTTTATTATAAACTGCATTTATCTCACCAACAGTAACATTCTTTGATGAACAAGAGATTATGTTTATAATAATTGTAAAAATTAAAAATAAATATTTAAACATAAAAAACTTCTATTCCAATCTAACTCTATGCAAACCTCTAAGATAATAGGTTATATCTTGTATATTTTTATCTATCATTTGTTTATATTCATCTGGTATATTTTGATCTCTTATTAACTTAAACATATCAAGACCTTCCTGTAAATTACCAAGCAAACTTATTCTAGCAGCATTTCTTAATATTTTTTTATATTTTGAATAATACATATTTTCAGGCATATTATCAAACCCATAAGTAATAACAAGTTTCTTTTCGTAATCATCAGTATCATCAAGAAGTTTCATTCTCATAGTAGGAGTTTCACTTGCAGGTCTTAATTGAGTTTCTGGTTTTGATAATTTATTTGTTTCTTTTGGAGCTTCTACTTTTACTGTAATATTTGGAACTTGCTGATTTGGTGATGATGTTGTTATAGTTTGTTTGCTTCCATCTTCATTGTTTGTAACTATTGTTTGACCTGCAGATTGAGGATTATAGCCTTCATTTATTTCAACTCTGCTGTTTTCAATTTTGTCTATTATTGTAAATGGGCGTTTTTGAGCGTTATCGCTTTGATATGTATCTTCTAATCTGCTTTCTACTAAATCTTCTAATTGCTCTGATGCTTTATTTAATCTCTCTTCACCTTCAGTTATAGTTTCTTCTTTGTTTTCTTTTTCTTTCTGTTCTCTATAATCATCCATAGCAGCACACATTATGCCTGCCATTTTTTTTATTCCTTCTTCTGTTGCGGGGTCTATATCAAAGACTTTATCTCCTTGCATGTTCAAAGTGTCAGTTG
>NZ_SRZM01000206.1 GCF_019402445.1 Brachyspira pilosicoli | reverse complement strand
TAATAATATAATAATATAGGTTTATTTACTTCTTCTCTTGTTTGTAAAGATAATTCATTAAATATTTCATTTTCTTTTTTATTAGAATAAAAGTCCTGAACAAATTTGTTTTGCATGAATATTTCTTTAGCTATAGCTCTTGCTTCTTTTACTAAATTATCTTCTTTTTTAGTTACTATATAATCTATAAACTGCATTTTATCAAGCATCTGCATAGTTTTGGTATAATTTGAATCAGCATAATATTTTTTAGCTTCATTTAAGTAGTAAGTATTGCTTTGAGAAACATTGTTTATCATTTCATCAGTTGCTAAGCTTAAAGCCCCTTTTACATAAAATGGATTTTTACTTTCAAGCAGACTTTTCATTATATACTTATCTCTTATTTCAGTATCTCCCAATTCTTCAGCAGCCCACATATACCATGATAATACAAAGTCATGTCTATATTTTGGATATATTTTGTCTAATTCACTAATTGCATAATATGTTTCTGTTTTATTTTTTAATTTTAATGCCTTTCTTAAATAACTCTTTAATGAAAGCTCTGTATATCTATTGTTATGGAAATTTTTTAGAGAGTTTGTCAAATATTTTTTAGCTTCTGGTAAATTATTATTATTTAAACTTATATTAATAAAGCTATTATAAATCCTTGGCACATAACTATCCTTTGGATAATTTCTCAAAAAAGTATTATATAACTCTCTCGCTTTAGTATAATTCTTTAGCCTTTCATAATTATTAGCATTCCAATAAATTGCTAATTTTCTATATTCTTTATTGTTGGTATTGGCAAGATATTCATTAAACAATGTAGAAGCATTTTCTCTATTTCCTGCTAATTGATTAATTCTTGCTTTATAATATATTGAATTGTTTTTATAAGCATCAAGTTCTATGAGATTGTCAAAATATTTTAAAGCGGCAGTTCTATATCCTGCATCATATAATTCTACAGCTGCTTTATATTTTATATTATTATTAAAATTATATATCTCTTCTTCAAAATTATTATTTAAATATATTAAAGCTTCTCTGTTTACGTATTTTTTAGTTAACTCTAATGCTATTAATTTTGCTTTATTAGTATCTTCAGTTTCTCTCATTGCTTTTAAGCCAACGAACTCTTTTATCCATTTTTGTTTATTGCTATTAAAAAAATTGCTTATAGGATAATCATCTTTATAGAACTCTGCTAATGCTTTGTATTGTTCAGCGAAAGGGTATAATGATGACCTTGGGTATTCTTCCATAAGTTTAGAATATAAATCTATTGCCTCATCATACATATTAGTACTTAAAGCACTTTTGGCTC
The DNA here is from genome assembly GCF_019402445.1 of Brachyspira pilosicoli. GTDB lineage: Bacteria > Spirochaetota > Brachyspiria > Brachyspirales > Brachyspiraceae > Brachyspira > Brachyspira pilosicoli_B. The sequence goes on along the minus strand of NZ_SRZM01000206.1, from coordinate 5,860 downwards.
CATAATATATAATATAATCTCTTATTAATAAGTCATTACTACTATTTATTAGATTTGTAAATTGTGTATATGCTTTTTTATATTGCTTTTCGTTATATAATTTTAATGCACTGCCATAATTTATTTTATTTTTTGATACAATATCTGGTATTTCTGCTTTTCCTTGAGCTCCTAATCCAGAAGTCATTATTATAATAATTAATTCAAAAAGTATAACAAAAATAATAATATTCTTTTTCATAAACACCTACTAATATATCATATTACTATAATATTTTATTATTTTTTCTTTCTTTTTGCAAATATATTTAAAATTATTTATAGTTTAATTATTTTATATTTTTTGTTTTTTTTTATAAAAAAAAATGTATGCATCACATAAAAATGAAACAATGAATATTTATTATTTACTTTTTTTTATTTTAATATTATAATATTTTTTAACAAGAAAATGAAATATCTTGATAAAGCAGAGGAAATGAAAATTGAAAATAAGAGAATTATCTAGAATAAGTGGTATATCGCCAGCAACTATTTCTAGAATGTTAAAAGACCCAAATTCTGTAAAAGTATCTACAAGAAACAAAATAAATGATGTTTTAAAAAATGAAGGAGTACATAAATATTTTTCTATAAACTCTGTGAAGAGAGTTATGCTAATAATTCCAGATTTAAGTAATACTTTTTATATTGATATGTTTAATGGTATAATATCAGTTGTACAAAAATTTGATATACCATTTGAAATATATTTAACAAATGAATCTATTGAAGAAGAAATAAAAATATTCTCTAGGATAGAAAATGATAGAGATATAGGTGTAGTATGGGTACCTGCTTCTGCTAAAAGAGACAAATTACCATATAATAGAAATACTAATATTGTTTCATTGGTTGATAGAGATTTAGAATTTGAAGAAATATATATAAAAAATTTATCTAATAATTTTAGTGCTGCTAAAAAAGCAACTGATTTATTAATAGAGGGCGGGGCTAAAAATCCTATTATTATAACAGGTAGTCTTAATTTAAGTAATGCTCAAGAGAGAAAAGATGGATTTTTAGATAGTATTAAAAGCCATAATTTGGATAATGGTGTAGAGAGAGTATATTATGGTGATTTTAATAGTAGTGATAGTGGATATAATATAATAAAAAAACTTGTAAAAGAAAATATAAAATTTGATTCAATATTAGCAGCTAATCAAATATTGGCTATAGGTATATTAAAAGCTTTAAAAGAATTAAAATTATCAATACCCAAAGATGTTTCAATAATATCATTTGATAAAGTGGTTAATTTGTATTCGGAATATCAAAATATATCAGAGTTAATATTTCCAGGATTCGACATAGGGGTTAATGCTACTAAGGTTTTATTAGAGCAACAAAATATTAGTATGTCTAAACAAATATATCATTTCTCTGCTCAATTTAATTTGAGAGGTAGTGAGAAAAAATAGGAGGAATTCATGAAGTATGTTATAGGCGTAGATGTAGGCTCAGGAAGTTCCAGAGCTGGAATATTTTCTTTAGATGGAAATAGCCTTGGGTTTGAAAGTACTTCTATAAAATTAAGAAAAATAGATGAAAATTTTATTGAACAGTCTTCGTCTGATATATGGAATAGTGTGTGTAATTCAGTAAAGGAAGTAGTAAAAAAATCAAAGGTAAATACAGATGATATTATAGCTATAGGATTTGATGCTACTTGTTCTTTGGTGGCATTAGATAAAGATGATAATCCTGTAAGTGTGAATAAAGATGCTATAGATGATTGGAATATTATAATGTGGATGGATCATAGGGCTATAAAAGAGGCTGAAGAAATTAATTCACAAAATTTCGATGTTTTAAAGTATGTGGGTGGTAAAATAAGTGTTGAAATGGAAATACCTAAAATTTTATGGTTAAAAAGAAATTTGCCTGAAAATTATAAAAGAGTTAATCAATTTTTTGATTTAGCTGATTTTCTTCAATATAAAGCATGTGGAAGTAATGTAAGAAGTTCTTGTACAGTTGCATGTAAATGGACATATTTAGCACATGAAAATAAATGGGATGAAAACTTCTTTAAAAGCTTAGATTTATATGACTTAATAGAAGAAAATAAAATAGGAAATATCATAAAAGAGCCAGGTATATTTGCAGGAAATTTAACAGAAAAAAGTAGTAATGAATTAGGTTTATCACAAAATGTAAAAGTTGCTGTAGGTATGATAGATGCTCATGCTGGTGGACTTGGCTCATTAATAGGTAAAGCCGAAAATACTCTTGTAATTGTGGCAGGAACATCCGCTTGTCATATGATGAATAGTAAAGAGCCTATATTTGTTAAAGGTGTATGGGGACCATATTATAATGCTATGGTATCTAATATGTGGTTAAATGAAGGCGGTCAAAGTGCTTATGGAAGCTTAATTGATTATAACATAAAAAAACACCCATATTATAATACATTTGTAAAAGAAGGAAAAACTCAAAAAGACATATATAAAATATTAAATGAAGAAGTAAATAAATTAAAAGAAATAAATAAATTTTCTATAAAAGATATGCATATATTAGATTTCCATTATGGAAACAGATCTCCTATAGCTGACCCAAGAGAGAGAGGAATGGAAATAGGATTAGATATGTCAGAAGATATAGTATCAATGGCTAAATTATATTGGGCAACAATAGATAGTATATGCTTTGGTACAAAAAATATCATTGAAACTTCAAAAGAAAATGGATATGTTATAGACACTATAATAGTATGCGGTGGTGCTGCTAAAAATCCATTGTTTATGAGAGAGCTTGCCGATATATGTCAATGTACTATTTATACAGCAGGTCATGAAGAATCTGTAGTATTTGGAAGTGCAATTTTAGCTTCTATAGCTTCAGGTGAGTATAATAATTATGAAGAGGCATTAGCAAAAATGTCTAAAAAAGGTGAATGTATAGAGGCTGATAAAACTATGAAAGAGTATTTTGATAAAAAATATCAAGTATATTTAGAACTTTATAAAGATAAATTAAAATATGAAAAGTTAATGAGTGATTTCTAATTTTTATTAAAATTAATAAGGCTGCCTGTAAAAATAACAGACAGCCTTTTTTATTTAATAATAATTAATTAACAATTATATTAATAAGCCTTTTTATATAAAGCTAATATATCATCTAATGTTACATCTCTAGGGTTTCCACCAGTACATACATCAGCTAAAGCATCTTTTGCTAATCTTGGTAAATCTTCCTCTTTAATTTTTAATTCTCTTAAATTAGCAGGAATATTAACATCTTTAGAAAGCTTTCTAACAGCCTCAACAGCTTTTTTAGCAGCTTCTTCTTTGCTTAATCCATCAACTTTTTCTCCCATTGCTATAGCTATATCTATATATTTATCTATACAAACAGGCATATTAAATTCCATAACAGTAGGTAGAAGTACAGCATTAGCAACACCATGAGGAATATCAAATATAGCTCCAAGTGGGTGAGCCATAGAGTGAACAATACCAAGTCCAACATTACTGAAACCCATACCAGCAACATATTGAGCAATACTCATTCCATCCATATCAGTCATATTTTTATCTTTAACAGCACCTCTTAAATGTTTAGATATAAGCTGCATAGCTTTATATTCAAACATATCAGAAATAGTATGAGCACCTTTAGTAATATAACCTTCAATAGCATGAGTTAAAGCGTCCATACCAGTAGCAGCAACAAGACTATTAGGCATAGAAGCCATAAGTTCAGCATCTACTAAAGCAACTATAGGTATATCTTTAGGGTCTACACAAACCATTTTTCTATTTTCTTCTTCATTAATGATTACATAGTTAATTGTAACTTCAGCAGCAGTACCGCAAGTAGTAGGAAGTGCCATAATAGGAACACTTTTATTTTTAGTAGCAGCAACTCCCTCAAGTGATTTAACATCAGCAAAATCAGGATTATTTTTAGTAATACCTATAGCTTTAGCAACGTCCATTACAGAACCACCACCCACAGCAATTAAAAAATCAGCACCAGATTCATTAAATTTTGCTAAACCATCTTTACAGTTTTTTATAGTAGGGTTTTGTTTAATATCTAAAAATACATCATAAGCAATATTAGCACCATCTAAAACATCTTTAACTTTTTTAAGAACCCCACAAGAATCTAAAACTTTATCGCTTACTAAAAGAGCCTTTTTGAAACCTCTTGCTTTAACCTCTGTAGCAAGCTCGCTTCTTATACCTATACCAAAATAACTTGTTTCATTTAAAATGTATCTAGCCATTAAAATACTCCTTTTTTTAAAATTATTTCTATATTATAAAATTATTTCTTTTTAGATTTAGAAGATTTAGCTGTTGTTTTTTTAGTTTTATGTTTTACATTAAGACCATAATTTTTAAACTTCTCTAAAACAATTTCCATTTCAGCATCAGATAAAATAGAATAGTCGCCTATTCCTCTCACTCCCATATATAATCTAGCTAAGTTCTCAACTTCCATCATAACATGATATGCTTTTTGTAATGTTTCATCAGCAGCTAAAAGTCCATGATTTTTTAATATACAAGCCTTATATCCTTTCATAGTCTTAGAAATATTGTCGCATAATTCTTGAGTACCATATGTAGCATATTTAACACAAGGAATTTTATTTCCTCCAGCAACGCCTACCATATAATGAATAGCTGGAATATAGTCAATATTTAAAATAGAAACCATAGATGAATAAATAGCATGATTATGTATTACAGCATTAAAAGTAGGGTTGTCTTTAAGAATAGATAAATGGAATCTCCATTCGCTTGAAGGTATTTTATCTTTTTCTGGTTTTCCTTCTCCATCTACAAAAACAATATCATCAGGTGTCATAATCTCATAAGGCATTCCTGAAGGTGTAATAAGCATACCATCTTTAAATCTTATGCTTATGTTTCCAGCAGTACCCTGATTAACTCCATCTTTCCTCATATTTAAACAAGCCTCTATTATGCTTTTAGCTAAATCTTTTCTATTTGCAGTAGCCATTTTTTCTCCTTAAAAAATATTTTTTATTTAAAACATTATATTTGTTTTATATCAAAACTATTAATAACCAATTTTCTCATCTCTTCAACATCTTTTAAAACCCCTAAAGCTTTAAATTGTGCTAATATATTACCAGTTGCAGTGCATTCTATAGGACCTACGGAAACAGTTAAATTAGTCTTTTCTTTTGTGAGCTCGCATATTAATTTATCTTTTGTTCCGCCGCCTACAATGCATAGTTTATTAATATCTTTATTTAAAAGTTTTTTAAGACTATTGATATATTTAGCATAACTTTCAGCTAGAGAATTATATACAGAAGCTATTATAACACCTCTTTTGTCTTTTCCTATATTAGACTGATTAGTATCTTTATAATAGTTTAATATCTCATCTTCTATATCTTTAGGATTATAGAATCTATTATCATTAATATCTATTCTATGTTCATCTTTAATATTATCTCTTGCTAATTTCTCTATATCGTTGAATGAGATTTGATATTTCTTTTGAAGAAGCTGTATAGTCCAAAGTCCGTTTATGTTTTCTAAAAATCTTATAGTGTTATTATATCCCATTTCATTAGTAAAACCATTCTCAAATGCTTCATCGCTTAATATTGCTTCTTTTAATTCAACTCCAAGCAAAGACCAAGAACCAGAAGATAAGTAAGCAGTATTATCATCTAAAATAGGTGCTGATAACACAGCAGAAGCAGTATCATGAGAGGCAACAGCAATAATATCAAATGGTTTGCATCCTAAATAATCTGCTATCTCTTGTTTTAATAAACCTTTTTTACTTCCTGCTTCTTGTAATGATGGAAGTTTAT
>NZ_SRZM01000205.1 GCF_019402445.1 Brachyspira pilosicoli | reverse complement strand
TATATTGGTAAAGAAGAAAAAAAAGCTGATAAAGTAATTGATGCTTCAGGCTGTTTTGTATATCCGGGGCTTATAAATACTCATCATCATTTATTTCAAATATTTACAAGAAACCTTCCTCAAGTACAGAATATGGAATTATTTGAATGGCTTACTAATCTTTATGAAATATGGAAAAACTTAAATCATGATGTTGTTTATTATAGCTCTATTACAGCAATGGGAGAATTATTAAAAACAGGCTGT
>NZ_SRZM01000204.1 GCF_019402445.1 Brachyspira pilosicoli | reverse complement strand
ACCGCGAAGGCGGGAAAAAGTTGAATAAAATAAAAGCTTATATAACAAAATATAATTTTTGATTTATACTTTAAAAATAAAAAACGGAGCTTTTTAAAACTCCGTTATAAAAAGGTATTTATGTTTAATTAAATCTTATCTCTTATTTAGATTTGTTTCTTAATCTGTCCATAGGGCTAATAATATCAGTTACACGAACACCGAAGTTTTCATCAATAACTACAACCTCACCCTTAGCAATCAATTTTCCATTAACAAGCAAATCAACAGGCTCCCCAGCTAACTTTTGAAGCTCAATTATAGAACCTTCACCAAGACCCAAAATATCTTTAATAGTCATAGTAGCTCTTCCAAGTTCAACAGTCATATTCATAGTAACATCCATCAAAAGACCGATGTTACCAGTACCTTGAACATCAGAAGCAGGCATTAAAGAATTAAATTCTGCATGCTGTACGCCAAGTTGTTTTCCATTATCATTAGCTTGGGTATTATTACTGCTGCTTGTACTTGCTGTATTTGAATTAGAAGCAGTTTTTGAAGCATTAGATAAAATAGCTTGTAAAACAGGTAATTCAAAAGCAAATATATAAGGAGCGTTATCTATTTCTCCATCTATACTTAGAGAACCGCTTACTATAGCCAAAGGACCAGTAATACTTATTGAAGCGGAATCATCTAATATACTAGTTTCTACAGGAGCATTAGTAAAGTTTCCTCCAAACTTAGAAGTTAAAGCACTATCAGAAACCCCAATCATTTGAGAGAAAGCTTCTTTTAATACTTGTGCTACCATATCATTCAAATCTGTTTCAGCTTGACCAGTCATAAGAGAAGCTATAGTTAAAGCCTCTTTCTCATCCATAAAATAATAAACATTACCATTAGCTGAGCCAGTGTATGATACTTTTGCTTCTATCACTTTACCAGAAAGCATCTGATGCAAATTACTTACATCTCCAACAGTTGTAGTAATATTTGTGATGGACACAGTCTTTGTAGAAATAGAAGATAATGAATAAGCTTGATTATCTGCTATGATTTTAGCTGCCTCATTAAAAAGCTGCTTATCTACATTATTGCTGTTTCCAGCAGATGTTGAAGTGCTATCAGTGCTTCCAAAAGCCTCTTCACTTCCTTTAAGCAAAGCTTCTATTTCATCTTGAGATAATGCACCGTCACTCATCATAACCTTAATCCTCCTCTTTTAATAAATCATCTTCGGTGATATCAGTTTCTCCATCCATAACACCAGTAAGCTGTACAGCCATTCTACTTCCAGATATACCAGGACGGCATAAGAATTTCTTCCTAGTACCAATCTTGAATATCACAGGGTCAGTAATCTTAGTTTCAGTAAACTTAACAACATCGCCCTTTTGTAAATTAAGAATGTCTGATAATGGTAATTGCATAGAACCAAGTTCAGCCGAAGTTTCAACATATATATTTTGTAATTTTTCTTTAATAATTTTTAAATTTTCACTAGTACTTCCTCTTCTTACAGAAGCATACCAATATTGAGCAGAGAATTTAGAAAGTATAGGTTCAATAGTAATATAAGGTATACAGAAGTTCATCATACCTTCAACATCAGCAACCTTTGTTTCTAAAGTAATAAGTACAACCATGTCATTAGGGCTAACCATCTGAGCAAACTGAGGGTTAGTTTCTATAGAACCCAAACGCGGTCTTAAATCTATTACCTGAGACCAAGCCTCTCTTAAGTTACCCAATATTCTTACTATAATACCTTCCATAACAGATAGCTCAATATCTGTTAATTCTCTATTTAAGTTTTTAGGACTCTCTCCAGCTCCTCCAAATAACCTATCTATAATAGTAAAAGTAATAGATGGGTCAATCTCTAAAATAGAACTTCCTTTTAAAGGGTCCATACTCACAATAGCCAAAGTAGATGGATTACTTACACTTCTTATAAACTCTTCATAAGTAAGCTGGTCTACGCTTGCTACGTGTATACCTACTAAAGTTCTTAATTGAGCTGATAATGAAGTTGTAGTAACACGTGCAAAGTTTTCATGCATCATTTGAAGCGTTCTTATTTGGTCTTTAGAGAATTTGTCAGGACGCTTAAAGTCGTAAATCTTAATCTTTCTATGCTCTACTTCTACACGTTTAGTATCAATATTATCCAACACTTCGCCAGATGATATAGCACTTAATAATGCATCTATTTCACTTTGTGACAATACTTCTGTCATACTATTATCCTTATACTTTATTTTAACTCATTAACTCAACAAGAAACTATCAAATAATATATCATCTATTTGTCCGTTTTTTAACATACTGTTTATTTCACGTTTAATATCAGCTTTTAATTGCTCTCTTCCTTCATTAGTTCTTAATTGGTCATAAGTATAAGAACTTATTAAAGAATATATTCTATCTCTTATCATATATCCTCTCTCTGGAAGCTCTACTGCTAATTGTTTAACATTAGTAGTGTAAGTCAATACTATGCTTACTCTTACAAATCTTGCAACATCCATATCAGCAGTATTAACATTAAACTCTGGAGTAATAGCAAAATATGTTGGAGGTGGCTGTTTAATCATACCATCTACTACACCAGCATTTACTCCTGCGGCTCTTCCTACGCTCTTAGAAACAAAAAACGCTATAAGCCCAGATATTAAAGCAACTACTAAAATGGCAGCTACTATCATTAGTATTTTTATTATCATCGGGCTTAAAGTGAATTTTTTCTTTGCTTGAGCTTCGTTTTGTTCCTCTTCTTCGCCTTCTTCTAATTCTAAGTTTTCTTCTTGTTCTGCCATATAAATTTCCTCGCTTAATTAAATATTTAATAATACCTTTTATTATATAACAGTAAAATAAATAATCAACTCTTATGTTAACTTTGTTATTACTGTATCTACATTAAAAATCGGTAAACTAAGAAAATACTTAACATATTTTTTT
>NZ_SRZM01000203.1 GCF_019402445.1 Brachyspira pilosicoli | reverse complement strand
GATATAGATATGATAAAAAAATATGATGGCTATGTTCAAATAAATGCAGGAGAGAATATAAAAAAATTAACAAATAAATATTTTAATTTAATATCTGACATTATAGAAGTAAATTTATAAATATATAGTTGCAAGAGTTACAGAAACTATTATAATAAGATTATATGAGAAACATTTTATTTATTATAACTATATTATTTTTAAGTATATCCTGTGCTAATTATTCTCTCAAAGTAAAAGATGATAAACTCACAGGCATACAAACCTATACATATGCAGATGAATATTATGAATATGGAGCTAAATTATATTTTCAAATAAATAATAATAAAGAAATTAGTTGGTGGTTATATATAGGCACTAAAGCTATGCCTAATTTTATTTATGCTAACACTGCATATATATTTGATTCTAAAACATACGATAAAATAATATTTACTTTAACTAATGTTTCAAGAAATATTTCTACAACAGCAGCAGTAATTAATGAATATGCCTATATACCAAGTCAAGTTAATTGTTTAGAAAATGCTATAATAGAAATTAGCGACGAAGAAGTAAAAGAGCTTTATAAAATACTTACTAATGCTAAAAGTGTAGGTTTAAGAATATCTGGAAGAGAATATCAAGAGTTTATGTTATCATCATCACAAGTAAAAGCAATGATTGATACTATAGAATATTATAACAATGAATTTAATAATTAATAATATATACCAAAATAGTTTATAATGTTTTTCTTTTCAAACTAAATTAATAAATATTTGTATTGTTTTTGATTTAAT
>NZ_SRZM01000202.1 GCF_019402445.1 Brachyspira pilosicoli | reverse complement strand
AATATCAATAGTTAGTGATTGTATATTATAAGTAATATAATAATATAAAAAAATAAAATTAAATATAGACTATTTTTTTTATTTATATTAATATATAATAAATCCACTAATAATTATTAAGAGATTAATTTTATGAAAATTTTATTAGCTATAACTAGTTCTATATCAGCATATAAAATGCCCTTTCTTGTTAGTATGCTAAAGAAACAAGGACATGAAGTAATATGTGCTGTTACAAAGAATGCAGAATATATGGTAGGTATAAAAGCATTAGAAACTATGAGCGGCAACCATGTTATAAGAGATATGTGGGAAGAAGAAGACCCTCTCACACATATAAACATTAGCAGAAAAACTGATGTATTCTTATTGGCTCCAGCAGATGCTAATACAATATCTAAAATAGCAAATGGTATATGTGATAATACCATCACTACCATAGCATGTGCTTACACTGGAAAAAAGATGTTTGCCCCTGCAATGAATCCTAATATGTGGTTTAATAAAGCAGTGCAGAAAAATGTACACTATTTAATTGATGAACTTGAATATACTATGATAGGTCCAGAAAGCGGAAATATGGCTTGTAATGATACTGGTATAGGAAGACTTGCTAATTTGGAAGAGATAGTAGATAAAGTTGTTAATAACTTCAGTCATTTTAGTTTGAAATATGATAATATAAGATTTACAGTAACATCTGGTGCTACAAAAGAGTGGATAGACCCTATAAGATATATTACAAACAATTCAAGCGGCAAAATGGGAGAAGCTATATATAATGAAATACATCTTGGCGGTGGAGTTACTACATATATAGAAGGCGATGTTAATGAAGAACTTCGTGTGTATGCAAGCGATAAAAAAATAAAAATAGATACTACAGAAGATTTAAAAAATAATGTACTTGCTGAACTAGAAAATACTGATATTTTACTTATGGCGGCTGCTCCTTTAGATTTTAGACCCGCTATTGTATATGATAAAAAAGTAAAAAAACAAAATATTAATGCCATAGAACTCAAACAAAATGATGATATATTAGTTAGTACAAGGGATAAAAAGTCTAAAAACTCTCTTATAGTTTCATTTGCTGCAGAAACCGCCCTCAATGATGAAGAGCTAAAAAATTATGCCATAGAAAAAATGAATAAAAAGGGAGCGGACATGATAGTAGCTAACAATATAAAGGACGCTATTGGAAAAGATACTAATAAAATAACTATCTTTTTCAAAGACGGTAGAGTAAGAAATTTCCCTGTATTAAGTAAAAGGGAATGTGCTAAAGAAATTGTTAGTATTGCTGTTGAAGAATGGAAGAATAAAAATCTTTAATTAAATATAAATAAAAAAATAGGAACAATGAATGAGTTATCTTTATGAAATAAACAACATTAGTAAGATATATGGTCATGGAGGAGGTGCCACAGAGGCATTAAAATCCATTAATCTTACTATAGAAGAAGGAAAACTGACTGCTATACTTGGACCAAGCGGTTCTGGTAAAAGTACACTTTTAAACATACTTGGGGCATTAGATAAGCCTACTGGAGGAAGAGTATTATTTTTGGGAGAAGATATTACTCATTATAGCAATAAACAATTAGCTAAGTTTAGAAGGGAAAATATTGGATTTGTATTTCAAAGCTATAACCTTCTTCCAAATTTAACTGCTTTAGAAAATGTTGAGTTTTCTACAGAAATAACAGGCCTCACTAGAGATAACGCTGAAAATGCTTTAAAACTTTTGGGACTTGAACATAGAATGAAACATTATCCTACAGAATTATCAGGAGGAGAACAACAGAGGGTAAGTATTGCTCGTGCTATAGCGAAAAAGCCAAAAGTTGTATTATGCGATGAGCCTACTGGTGCTTTGGATAATAAAACTGGTATTATGGCTCTTAGGATATTAAGAAACTTAAATAAGGATTTTGGTACTAGTATAGTATTAATTACTCATAGTAAAGAGATTGCTAAAATGGCTGATACGGTTGTTAAGGTTTTAAGTGGGGAAGTGATAGAAAAATATGATGTAGAAAATCCTTTAAATCCTGAAGATATAGAATGGTAATAAAATAATTTTATTAATGGAAAAATAATGGTTAATATAAAAACAAAACTTTTATTTAGAAAAATCAGCAAACAGCTTGCGATATTTATGTCCGCTATTTTTATAGTAACTTTAGCGGTGCTTTTTTTTGTGGCAGTAAAGACAGTATATAGAGATTTTAAACTTACTGCTGAAGAGTATTTTGATAAAAATAATTTAGATGATTTAGTATTATTTGGAATGTTTAGCGAAGATGATATTAAAACTATTGAAGAGATTAATGGTATTGATATGGTGGAAGCTAAACATAGATTTCAGGGCAAAATAGATGATATTGATGCTATTATATATGCTTCAAAGGATAATGAAAATATAATAAATAAACCTTATATATATGACGGAAAAGATAATTTAGAGACTAATGAAATAGCAATTAATAAAAACTTTGCAGATGCCAATTCATTATCTTTGGGAGATGAGGTTGAGGTTATATATAATGATAAAACTAATTCTTTTACAATAGCCGCTTTAGTATCCTACCCTAATTATGTGTTTTTATTTAAAGACGGAGCTTCTACAGCTTCCGAGGCTAAAGATTTTGCTGTTATAGAAATGAATGATGATAACTTTAATTATGTGCCATACAATTCTATATATATAAAGTACAAAGAGAATGTAAATAGAGATAATATAGAACAGCTTATTAGAATAAAATTAAAACAAAAAATATTCTTCTTCACAGATAGAAGTCAATCTGTAAATTACATAAACTATGAACAAACATTGCTTCAAATAGATTCTTTCTCATATATTTCGCCATCTATACTTTTACTTATGGCTATACTTCTTTTATATATTATACAAAGAAGAAATGTTGCTGTTGAAAGAAAACAAATTGGTATAATGAAAGCTATTGGTCTTACAGATTTTTCTATTATGTTTATGTATATCAAATATTCTTTTTTGGTATCATTTTTTGGAATATTGTTAGCTTTTATTGCAAGCAGACTTCTTTTGCCGCCTATATTTAAATCGCTTGGGGCTATATTTGATATGCCTAATTATAATTATCATATATATTGGGATTTATGGATAATATCAACTTTAATAATATTGTTTGTATGTATATTCTCAAATTTGCTTGCAGCTATTTCTATATTAAAATTAAACCCTGCTCAGTCTATGCGTGGAGAGCCTCCAAAAAGTTCTGGTAAAACATTAATAGAGAAATTCAGTATATGGAATAAACTATCATTTAACAGCAGATATGCTATAAAAAATGCTTCAAGAAGTAAAACAAGATATTTAGCATCACTTTGGGGAATGTTTGCTGCAATTAGTATGACTATATTTGCCCAAGGGTTTAATAACTCTTTTGATTATTTCTTATATACTCTATATGAAAAATTTGCTTTATACGATGCTTCTGTTAGCATCACTCCAACAAAATGGGAAGATAACACTGATATACTCACTAATGACAGCATAAAATATTATGACAAGGCTGCCATCTACCAATCAAGGCTATATCCTGCTTTTGATGATGATAGCGAAAGTATTTATTTACCCACTCTAATATATAAAGACGGCTTTTCTTCTCTTGACATACCATATAATGATAGTAGAGAAGATTCTGTAATGATTCCAAAATATTTGGCAGATAAATTAAAAGTAAAAGAAAATGACTATATAGGTATAGAACTATATACTATTGGAAACAGCATATCAAGAAGAGTTAAAGTTAGTAAACTTGTTGAACAGCAGGGTATGTTTTATATTTATATGGATAAAGATTTTGCAGAAGATACTTTTGAAGTACAAAATATTTATAACTCAGTATTTTTAACTTCTAAAGACGATGTTAGTCAAGATGATATAAAAACTATATTAGACGACAGTAGCGAAGTATCATACTACAGCTTTAGAAATGATGAATATCAGGCATATAAAAATCAAATAGCTACAATATATTTACTTGTACAAATACTTATATTTATAGCATTCTTGCTTGGTGCTACATCGCTTTATGGTGTTGGTGTTATTACTTTGGCTACAAGAAGATATGAGTTTACGCTTCTTAAAGTTATGGGCTACACCACTAAAGAAATAATGCTTGCTTCATTAAAAGAAACTATTACTCAAGTGATAATAGCAATACCAACTGGAATATTAGCAGGATATGGTATACTTTATTTGGTTAAGAAACCATTTTCAAGCAAGTTATTTTCATTTGTACCGCATATTTATAATTACAGTTATTTATTAGCAATAGTATTACTTGTTGTTGTAATATTCTTGGTATCTTTGATGAGTATGCATTATGTTAATAAGCTTGATATGGTTGAGGGCTTAAAAGACAGAGAAGAGTAAAAAATCTTCATAAGTATTTTAAGTTTTAGCATATATCTAAACCTCTATATTTTGATAATTTTTATGAATGTATTATCAGCTTTTTAAGAACTTTTAGAACTATTCTACATATACGCTTATCAGTTGGAAAAACCATAACAAATAAAAAAATTAAAAATTAATCAATTAAGTTTTAATTTCTTGCTTACTTTATCTGTAATTTTCTTTGTTCCTTTTGGACCTACTGCTGTGAGAAAAAACTTTTTGTCTTGAAATATATCTTCTATTGCTTTATTTATATCGTTTATGTTGATTTTATCTATTGTGTTATACAAATCTTTATAGGATACATATTTAGAAAAATAAAGCTCATTTCTTGCATTTTTATTCATAGCAAAGCTCGCACTAAATTTGCTAAAAGACATAGAACTTTTATAGCTCTCTTTTGCCTCTTCAAGCTCCTCTTTAGTTATTCTCTCATCTAATAATCTTTCTATTTCATTATATATGCTTATCAATGTTTCTTCATATTTATCTAAACTAGTTGAACCAAATATATCAAAAGTTCCTCCGTTTAGAAATGCAGAATTATTGCTGTATATACTATAGCATAATGCTTTATTTTCTCTTATAGACTGAAATAATCTTGAATATGAACTTCCTCCAAATATATCGTTTACAATGTTCATAGTATATTTTCTTTTGTCGCTTGCATTATATGACGGTGTTATTAATGCAAAATATACTTGATTTAAGTCAGATTTTTCTTTTGAGACTGATTTATAAAAGAAAGGCAATTCTTCATCTGCTTTTAATATATTTTCTTTTAGTTCTAAAGAAGATAATTTATCTATTGCAGATTTTACATTAAAATTACCTGCTATTGATACTATCAAATTATTTGAGTTAAAATGATTTTTAAAATAATTTAATATTTTATCTCTGCTGATATTTTTTATATTTTTAATATTTCCGCCTATAGGAAACTGCATGGACGTACCCTTGTAGGCTTTTGCAAAAAATTGATTAGTCATTATTTCTTCTGGAGAGTCTGATGTCATTTTTAACTCTTCTATAATAACCTTTTTCTCTTTTTTTATATCTTCTTCTCTAAATGCTGAGTTTAATGCTATATTAGATAATGTATCTATTGCTCTGTCAAAATATTTTGATATTATATTTATATAAAAAGAAGTGAAATGTCTTGAAGTATAGGCATTAAATACGCCTCCTACCCCTTCTATATATCTCACTATCTCTTTAGAAGTCATATCATTAGTGCCTTTAAATAGCATATGTTCTATAAAATGTGAATATCCATTTTCTTTTTCAGTTTCATTTGCACTGCCTGTAATAAAGAAAAATCCAACTGAAACTGTTTCTAAAATCGGCATATATTCTAAAATTATTCTTATGCCATTATTTAAGGTTAATCTTTTTACCATTTGTTTATTTCCTAGTTTATTGAAATTAGATTATAATGTATAACATAAGTATTTGCAAATGTTTTAATGATAATTTAAATATTAGTCGATACTATTAGAAAATATTTTAGGAAAATTGGAATGCAAAAATTATTTGGTATTTTTTTATTATTATTTTTTACATTATCTTGTGCTTCAAATATGAAAACAGCTAATAGAAATTATAATAATATATGGATAAAAAAGGTAAAAGGTAAGAGAGTTGTTGCTCCAAATGGATATTTATATACTTTTTTAGATAATGGCGATGTGGAATATAGTTTATTTGGAAAAAAACGCGGTGTAGGTAAGTTTGATTATGCAGAAAGCGAGACTAATGCCTACTATTATGAAGTAACACCTTTAAAAAAAGTTGTACACAATATAAAAACTACTTCAGAGATACCTAATAAAAAAGTTAATATGTATGTAAGTTTTATTTTAGATGGAAATAATATATCAATGACTTCAGATTATACTAGAGCATATTATAATAGATTAAATACTTGGAACAAAAACAATTTAAATCTATATGGTTTTCTTCGCGAAGGTAAAGATATAACAGAATATCCTATACCAAATCCTGATGAAGTAGAGTTTAATAGACCTATTAACTTTGGCGTATTAAGATAATTATTTTTATTATATTATTTTATTTTTTATATTAAAAACTGTTAAATATAGTATAAGAATATTTATCAATTAGGAGATTTTTTTAATATGAATAAGAAAAAAGCAGTTTTAATAGTTGTAGATAGCTGCGGTGTTGGAGCTTTACCTGATGCTAAAGATTTTGGTGATGAGGGAGTAAATACTTTAGCTAATTTGGCTAAGGCATCTGGAGGAATAAGTTTACCTAATTTAGAGAAAATTGGTCTTGGAAATATTATAGATATAGAAGGGGTAGCAAAGGTAGATAATGCAGAAGGCTATTACGGTAAGGCAATGGAGACTTCTAAGGCAAAAGACACAACTACTGGACACTGGGAGATAGCTGGTTTAGTTTCTACAAAGCCTTTTAACACTTATCCTAATGGTTTTCCTGATGTTACTATAAAAGAAATAGAAAAAATGTCTGGAAGGGCTGTTGTATGCAATAAGCCTTATTCTGGAACTGAAGTTATAGATGATTATGCTGATGAACAGTTAAAAAACGGCTCTTTAATAGTGTATACTTCTGCAGACTCTGTGCTTCAAATAGCAGCCCATGAGGAAATCATACCTGTAGATGAGCTTTATAGAATATGTGAAAAGTCTTTAGAGATATGTAATAAATATTCACCTGTTGCAAGGGTTATAGCTCGTCCTTATATTGGCACTAAGGGTAATTATAAGAGAACGGAAAGACGTCATGACTATTCTGTACCTCCAAGCGGTGAAACTATGCTTGATAGGCTCAAAAATAATAATTTGCCTGTTATCGGTATAGGTAAAACTAGCGATATATTCGCTGGCGTTGGTATTACTGAAAATAGATTAACTAACAAAAATAATCTTGATGGTATAGAAAAAACTATTAAGGCTATTAAAGAAGTTGATAATGGTCTTATATTTACTAATTTAGTTGATTTTGATATGCTTTATGGTCATAGAAGAGATTATATAGGCTACAAAAAGGCTTTAGAAGAATTGGATAAATATATACCAGAGATGATTGACAATTTGAATGATGATGACTTGCTTATAATAACAGCCGACCATGGATGCGACCCTACCTACAAAGGAAGCGACCACACGAGGGAATATATACCAATACTTGCTTTTGGAAAGAAATTAAATAAAAATATTAATATAGGCGTAAAAGAATCATTTGTTTCTATAGCCGCTACAATAGAAAAGTATTTGCTTGGACAAACAAAACTTGAAGGTGCTTTTATATAATAAAATGTATTTATATGAATTAATTATAAAAAATAATATTAGAATTAACTAATTATATTTTATGTTTGAGATAGATTATGTATTAATATAAAATGCAGTTCTTTTGGTTCTTTTATACC
>NZ_SRZM01000201.1 GCF_019402445.1 Brachyspira pilosicoli | reverse complement strand
AAGTTAAAAAAATTTATTTCAAAATTCTGTTTCTTGAAGCATGTGCTAAAGCAATAGCTACAGCATCGGCCGTGTCATCTTGCTTAATGTTTGAACCTGTAAAAAGATTAACCATTTTTATAACAGCTTCTTTATTAGCGTTTCCATTTCCTGTTATTTGTGATTTTATCTCTCTTGGTTTATATTCTCTAAACTCTATATTATTCAAAGTAAGTGCTAATATTATAACGCCTCTTGCCTCAGCAACTTTTATAGCAGTTTTAGTATTCTTTGAAAAGAAAAGCTCTTCTATTGAAGCATTGTCTGGTTTGTATTGTTTAATAAGTGAATCTAATTGAGTGTATATAAATGAAAGTCTTTGATTATATTCTTCGTTTGAAAAGGTTTCGATAAGCCCAGAATTTACTATTTTGTACTCTGAGTTTTTAGACTCTACAAAAGCATAACCGCATCTAGCAAATCCCGGGTCTATACCTAAAGTTATCATTAATTAATATTATTCTTCTTCTATTAAGTTGTCTGTAATCTCTAAATTAGTAGCTACAGCAGAAACATCGTCATGATCTTCAAAAAGTGAAATTATCTTCATAACTTTTTTAGCATCATTTTCAGCTATAGTCATAGTATTATCAGCAATACGTACTATTTCAGCACTTTCAGGCTCAATATTTTTAGCTTTTAAAGCATCAACTATAGAAGATAAAGCTTCCATAGGTCCAGTAATAGTAAATACTTCTTCATCTTGTTCAATATCTTCAGCACCAGCATCTAAAACTATATCCATTAAGCTCTCTTCAGTATTACCAGCAGCAGGAATGATAACAACAGCCTTCTTCTTAAACTGCCAAGAAACAGCACCGTTCTCTGCCAAGTTTCCGCCATTTTTACTGAATATTGACCTTATCTCAGCAGCAGTTCTGTTTTTATTATCTGTAGCAACGTCTACTATGATTGCAACGCCACCAGGAGCATAACCCTCATAAGACATTTCTTCTATATTAGCACCTTCACCAGCACCAGCACCTCTTTTAATGGCTCTGTCTATATTATCATTAGGCATGTTAGTACCTTTAGCTTTAACTATAACCATTCTTAATCTTGCATTTTGGTCTGGGTCTGGGCTACCACCTTCTTTTACTGCGATTGTAATTTCTTTTGCTATTTTTGACCAAATCTTACCTTTTTTTGAATCATTTGCGGCTTTTTTATGTTTAATACTAGCCCACTTGGAGTGTCCTGACATATTACACCTCTATTTATTAGATTTTTTATTTATAGATTTTATTTAAAATATTACTTGCCTAGATTATATAATAAAAACTAACTATTGTCAAATTTTATTTATTTATTTATTTTAAAAACAAATTAAAGTATTAAATTATATCAAATATGTTTTATACTTCCCTCTTTATATTAGGTGTGTAAATTATTCTTCTGAAATCAGAATCTTTATTGTCCATATCGCCTAAAAATATTCTTTCATGTTTAGGTACTTTTTTATAAGCCTCTTTTAATAATTCTCTGTTATAGTCTGAAGGATATACAAGATAATTATGATAGCATTTTATTGCATAATCAAAAGCATTTTCTTTACCTGAAATCTTTTTTATATTTTCTTTTATCTCTTTTAATTTTTCTTTTTTATTTGTGTATTTTAAAGCAAGTTTTAATTTAAGTTTTGCAAGATTTTCTATTATGATACTATCATCTTCTTTAGGATATAAAATTAATTCATCATTATCAAACATATTTTTTATATTATTAAAGTTATATATATTATTGTCATTATATATTGATATTGTTTCATCATCATAAATGGTGTAGTAAGTTAAGAATATTTCTTTGTTAGATGAATAATGAGAAGATTTTCTAAATATAAAATAACTTTTACCATTGGATAAATCATATCCAAATTCCTCTTTCATTTTAAAATCAATTGGACTTGCCAAAAATGATACTTTTAATTTTTCCCATTTTTCTATTTCTCTTTGAG
The DNA here is from genome assembly GCF_019402445.1 of Brachyspira pilosicoli. Taxonomy (GTDB): domain Bacteria; phylum Spirochaetota; class Brachyspiria; order Brachyspirales; family Brachyspiraceae; genus Brachyspira; species Brachyspira pilosicoli_B. The sequence goes on along the minus strand of NZ_SRZM01000201.1, from coordinate 4,341 downwards.
TAGTTTTATAAATATTCTGCATTTCAGGATTCATTTCTTTTAATATGCTTTTAATGTATTCATAATAATCATCTTTATGCATCCACTGTGATTCTAAAATTTCAAAATCACCTACACCATGAACATTTAATTCTTCATTATTTTCTATAAATGATACAACCCATTTTTTCTCCAATGCTTTTTCAAACTGATAAATATCAAATTTCTCCCAAGCACTAACTACACCATCTTCATAAATTGCTAAATTAGAGAGGAAATAAGAACCATTTTTTATAATACCGAAAAAACTTCTTCCTTCAACTCTTTCTTTTCTATACACATTATTTTTACACATATACACACCATTAATAAGAATTACAGCACCTTAAAAATTTTAATTATATTTTATTTAATTTTGTTTAATATAATCGTCAAAAGTTCCGCTATTTCCCCCTCCAGAATTACTAGTATATGAATATTTAAAATCAAATTTACAATATACACTATCTACAAATTCAAGTGTAATCTCTAAAACTGCATCTTTTGTACCATATGTAGTTTTATATAAATAGTTTTCATAAATGCCTTTATTATTTTTTATTATTTGTTCAGCAGGTATTTTAAACTTACTCTCTTTATCATAAAAACATTCTATTGAACCATCAACATTTATATTTATACTATAATGAGTGCCGCCGCCTGTATTGGTGCATTTATAAGTACCTACATATTGAGGGTCAATACCTGTTCCTTTAAGTAATTTTTTTATATTATAATTTATGTTTTGAATGGAGCCTTGATAATACTTATATTCTTTTCCTTTAATATTACCTGAAGTCTCTGAAGAAAAAGAAACTATAGCATCTAGTTCTTTTTTAGGAGCTTTATAATAAACTTTGAATCCGCTATCAGTGCTACTATATTGTATATCTGTAATAAAAACTACTTCATCACCAGAAGAGCTTCCCATTTTTCTTATATAATAATTCTCACCAAATACATGAACTCTGCCATCACCTTCCCAAGCACCTGCATAGTCAGATAATGAAGGCTGATTTTGACCTCCATCTCCACCATCTCCTGTATTGCCTCCGTCCCCACTGCTTCCTCCTGTATCACCACCGCCACCTGATATGTTGTCTGAATTATTTGGATTATTAGGGTTTTCTTTCGCACAAGACAATACAAAAAAGAAAGATAAAATAATAATAACTATAATTTTTTTATACATAAAAACCTCCTAATTTTATTATATAAAAAAATATATTAGTATTATCATAAATAACCTTATATAACTATAGTCTAATAAATAGGAGTTAGTAAATCAAATTTTTATGTAATTTTTTTAAAAAAAAGCCCATTAGTATAAAAATACTAATGAGCTTAAACTATATTTGTAATAAGACGACTAAATTATCCTATAATTCTCATTATAGACTGATTTTTCATATTAGCATTAGCTAACATAGCAGCACCAGTTTGTTGTAAGATTTGTTCACGAGTATAAGCAACCATAGCTTGAGCCATATCAGCATCTCTTATAACACTTTCAGAAGCGATAGTGTTTTCAGTAGCTATCATTAAGCTTTTTACCATAGATTCCATTCTGTTTTGAACAGCACCTAATTCAGCTCTTTGAGCTACTACCATTTGAATACCTTCATCTATTCTTCCTAAAGCTTGGTTAGCAGTTTCAACAGAAGAAATAGAAAGAGGAGTATCTCCACCAACTTGTAAGTTAGCAGCAGTCATAGCACCGATATTTACAGAAACTCTTTGATCCATATTAGCACCAATGTGGAAAGTAATAGGAGTTTGAGTATCAGCAGCAAAACGACCTGTTAACATGTTCATTTTGTTGAATTCAGCTTGAGAAGCGATTCTGTCAACTTCAGCTACTAATTGATTAACTTCTACTTGAATTAAAGCTCTGTCACTATCAGAATATATACCGTTAGCAGACTGAATAGCTAATTCTCTCATTCTTTGCATAATGTTAGTAGTTTCATTTAAATAACCTTCAGTTGTTTGAATGAAAGATATACCGTTTTGAGCATTTCTAGTAGCTTGTTGTAAACCACGGTATTGAGAACGCATTTTTTCAGATACTGCTAAACCAGAAGCATCATCTCCTGCAGTATTGATTCTCATACCACTAGAAAGTTGTTGAATTGTTTTTGTCATTTGATTGCCAGTTAAATTTAACTGCCTGTTTGCATTTAATGCAGAAACATTATTGTTGATAATCATTGTTACTACCCTCCATGAATAGTCATTAAAAAATTATAATTTCCGAATTTATTATGTTTTAATATATTATTTAGTCATCCCCTACAAAATAATAACATAATATATAAACATATTATAATATTTTTTTAAAAAAAGTAAATACTAATTTTTTTAAAAAATATACCGATAATGATAATTCGCATTTATTTTTAAAAAGTTTCTTCTTTAATATATTTAATAAACTGATTTAATAATAATAAAATAATACAACATATAATTCTTAATATATCATAAATTAATAATATCATAAACAAAATAAAAAATTATGCTTGTACTATAAAATATTTTTTGTTATACTTAAGAACATATTAACTCACATATAAAAAAGGAATGAATTTTATGTCTGTTTCTTATGAAGAAAGCGGTGTAAGCAGAGAAGAAGGCTATAAAGCTGTATCTCTTATGAAAGAAGTAGTTGCTAAAACTATGAATAATAATGTATTAAACAATATTGGAAGTTTTGGGGCTATGTATGAGCTTGGTAAATACAATAACCCTGTTTTAGTATCTGGTACTGACGGAGTGGGCACTAAATTAGAGATTGCATTTTCTATAAAAAAATATGATACTGTTGGAATTGATGCGGTGGCTATGTGCGTTAATGATGTACTTTGTCATGGGGCTAAACCTATTTTCTTTTTGGATTATCTTGCTTGTGGAAAACTTAACAGCGAAACTGCTGCTTTAATAGTAAAAGGTATAGCTGATGGTTGCTATGAGGCTGGTGCTGCTTTGATTGGTGGGGAAACTGCTGAGATGCCTGGTTTTTATAAAGAAGGAGATTATGATATTGCTGGTTTTTGTGTAGGTGTTGTTGAAAAAGATAATATTATAGACGGAAGTAAAGTTAAAGAAGATGATGTTATATTAGGTATAGCTTCTTCTGGTTTTCATAGTAATGGTTTTTCTCTTATAAGAAAATTGGTAAGAGATTATAATGCTACATTTGAAGATAAAAAAATTGGTGAAGTGCTTCTTACACCTACTAGAATATATGTTAAAACAATTCTTAAATTACTAGAAAAATATAATATTAAAGGTATGGCTCATATTACAGGGGGAGGATTAATAGAAAATGTTCCTAGAGCTTTCAAAAAAGATTATAAGGCTGTGATAAATAAAAATAGTTTTGACACACCTGAAATATTTAAGTATATTCAATATCTTGGAAACATAAAAGAAGAAGAGATGTATAATACTTTTAATATGGGTATTGGTTTTGTAATTATTGTTGATAAAGATGAAAAAGATAATATTATAAATGAATTAAAAGAAATGAAAGAAACTGTTTATGAAATTGGACATATAGAAAAAAATAATGGAGAAAATAGCGGAATATGTTTAATATAGCAGTGTTAATTTCTGGAGGCGGAAGCAATTTAAAATCATTAATAGACAATCAAAAAGAATATTATAAAATAAATGTAGTAATTGCTGATAGGGATTGCGGAGGATTAAATATTGCTAGAGAAGCAAATATAGATGCTGTTTTAATAGACAGAAAAGAATATAAAGAAAAGTTATCTCAAAAAATAGATGAAGAGCTTAAAAAATATAATATTGATTTAATAGTTCTTGCTGGTTATTTATCTATAGTAGACAGTGATTTTATATCTAAATGGAAAAACAAGATAATAAATATTCATCCATCACTTTTACCTAAATTTGGAGGTAAAGGAATGTATGGAATGAAGGTTCATGAAGCTGTTATAAAAAACAAAGAAAAAGAATCAGGTTGCACTGTGCATTATGTAACAGACACTATAGACGGAGGCGACATCATAATGCAAAACAAAGTAAATGTATTAGAAGATGATACTCCAGAGATACTTCAAAAAAGGGTATTGGTAGAGGAACATAAAATACTTCCAGCAACCGTCATAAAACTAGCTTCTGAGAAATAATTCGGACTTCTTCAAAAAGTTGCAAAAAATGCAATTACTATAACTAATATTTTAAGCTAAAAAATCCAGCCTTTTTGCTTCTTTGTGGCACGCCACAAGGGCACTTCCTTTGGTCGCCCTGAAGGATTCCCTTTGGTCACAAAAGAAGTGGGGTGCTGCACGGTGTGTA
>NZ_SRZM01000200.1 GCF_019402445.1 Brachyspira pilosicoli | reverse complement strand
ATCTTTTGAAAATAACCAAAAAGCATTAAAGTAAGACCTTCTGTTATTCTATCATAATCAAATCTTTTTATTTTATATAAATTCTCCACCTGAATAAGCAAATTTTTAGAACGTTCTATTGGACCAGCAACTAACTGAGGAAAAAATGATACAAACAATGCATACTTAATAATATTTTTCTCTGATTTTATTTCACCTCTGTAAACATCTATTGTGTAACTTAATGCCTGAAATGTATAAAATGATATC
>NZ_SRZM01000020.1 GCF_019402445.1 Brachyspira pilosicoli | reverse complement strand
TAATATATTTGTTAAATAAGTTATAAAAATAATACGTATAGTTATATTTTATCTATTTTGCTTGCATTTTTTTTCATAATTGCTTAAAATAGCTTAATATCGTATAATGTTTATAATTACATAATTTATAAGTTAAGGAGATATCATGGCTGAAGATAAAAAACTTGACTCTCTTCTAGAACGTATATATCAAGACGGTGTTGAAAAATCTAATAAGAAAGCTGATGAAATAATTTCTAACGCTAAAAGTGAAGCAGATAGAATTATTAAAGAAGCAGAATCAAAATCAGAAGAAATTATCAAAGAAGCTCAAAGAAAATCAGAAGAGCTAAAAAAGAACACCATAACTGATGTTCGTATGGCAGGTGAGCAGTCAATAAGTGCTTTAAAGCAAAGAGTAAAAGATTTAGTTACCTCTAAAGTATTGGAAGAAGGCTTAAAAGGAGCTTTTGCTGATACTGCATTTTTAAAAGATTTAATTTTAGAGGTAGTAAAAAAATGGGATATAGCTTCAGGTAACTCTGATGTAACAGTATATTTCCCAGAATCAAAAAAAGCAGATATAGATGCTGCATTCGAGAAGTCTATAAAATCTGCTATTAATAATGCTACTATTAATTTTGATAAAAAATTATCAAATGGATTTAAAATAGTACCTAATAATGGCAATTATCAATTACAATTTACAGATGAGGATTTTGTAGAGTTCTTCAGTGATTATATTAAAGCTAAAACAGAAGAAGTAATATTTAGTAAATAAAAGGGGCGAGTATGGGATCATATTATTATCTTATCTCAGGTCTTCCCGAAGTGAAATTATCTGATGCTAAGGCTAAGTATGATATTAATGAAATTACTCAAAGCATATTATCTAGTTTAAGTGCTAAAGATGCTAAGTTTTTTAAATATCTTATTTATCAAAATGATAATAAAAATTTAGTAAATGCTATAGCAAAACAAAAGGGTTTATTTAGCCCTTATACAAAGCATTTAGAGCCTTATATATTTAGTAAAGAAGAGATACAAAAATATAGTAATATCTCTAATTTGCCAACATATATGAGCAAGTTTTTAGAAGATAATAAGAATGTTGAATGGGAAAGTGTTAGACATATAGAAAACAGTTTATTGAATTTGTATTATGAAGAAATGATAAATAGTGGTAATAATTTTATAAAGAATTATGCATTATTTATGAGAGATATGAAGAATGTTTTAGCAGCTTTAAATGGAAGGGCATTAGGTTTTAATAGCGATAAGATAGCTAAAGAGCTTATAGGAGATTATTCTTTAATATCTGCATTAAGCAAATCTACAGCTTCCGATTTTGGTGTAGGTAGGGAGATACCTTATATTAACACTATTATAGAAACATTTAACTCATCAGATAAAGCTGATCCATATAATATGGAAAATATAGAATGTTCTTTGGTAGGGGAGTTTTTGGATAAGTTAACATCTATAAAATCTTTCACAACAGATAATATTTTTGCTTATTATATAAATCTTAACTATGCCGTTAGTATCAACGGAAGAGATGAAGAGGAAGGTAAGAAACATTTAGAGACGCTTGTAGAAACATTAAAAAGCAAAGCGTCATTATAAAATGTAAATTAATTAGGAGATAGAAATGACTAAAGGTAAAGTAACTGCTATTATATCAAACCTAATTTCAATAGAGGTAGACGGACCCGTTTCACAAAACGAGATATGTTTTGTATCTTGCGGGGAAGCCAAACTAATGGCAGAGGTTATTAAAATATCAGGTACTAGTGCTAGTGCTCAGGTATTTGAATCTACTAGGGGAATGAAATTAGGCGATGCCGTAGAGTTTACTGGTTCAATGTTGGAAATTGAATTAGGACCTGGACTTTTAGGTAAAAACTTTGACGGACTTCAAAATGACCTTGATAAATTAAAAGGTGTATTCTTAGAGAGAGGTAAATATAACAACCTTACTGAAGATAAAGATGCTAGATACGACTTTACACCTATAGCTAAAGTTGGTGATGAAGTTGAGGCAGGAGATTGGATTGGTGCTGTTAAAGAGGGTTGGATTGACCACAAAATAATGGTTCCTTTCAAATTTGAAGGTAAGGGAGTGGTTGAAAGTGTAGTTTCTGCTGGAAATTATGCTTTAGAAGATACTCTTGCTGTTATAAAAGATTCTAAAGGTGAGAAAGTTAATGTAACAATGGTACAAACTTGGCCTGTAAAACTTACTATTAAAGCTTACAAAGAAAAGCCAAGACCATTTAAATTGTTAGAAACTGGTGTTAGAACTATAGATACATTTAACCCTATCACTGAAGGCGGTACAGGATTTATTCCAGGACCATTCGGTGCAGGTAAAACAGTATTGCAGCACGCTTTGGCTACTAACGCAAACGCTGACTTGATTATAATGACAGCTTGCGGTGAGAGAGCTAATGAGGTAGTAGAAATATTTACAGAGTTCCCAGAGCTTATAGACCCAAGAACAGGAAGAAGCTTGATGGAAAGAACAACAATCATCTGTAACACTTCAAACATGCCTGTTGCTGCTCGTGAAGCTTCAGTTTATGTAGGTATGACAGTAGCTGAATATTATAGGTCAATGGGACTTAAAGTTCTTCTTCTTGCTGACTCTACTTCTCGTTGGGCACAAGCTTTAAGAGAGATGTCTAACAGACTTGAAGAATTACCTGGTCCAGATGCGTTCCCTATTGACTTACCTGCTATTATTTCTAGTTTCTATGCTAGAGCAGGTTTCGTATACTTAAATAACGGAGAGACTGGTTCTATTACATTTATAGGTACAGTATCACCTGCAGGCGGTAACTTGAAAGAGCCTGTAACAGAATCTACTCGTAAAGCAGCTAGATGTTTCTACGCATTATCACAAAAACGTGCTGATAGTAAAAGATATCCTGCTGTTGACCCATTAGATTCTTATTCTAAATACATAGAATATCCAGAGTTCGTAGAGTTTTCAGACACTTATATAGAAAAAGGCTGGTCTGAGAAAGTTATCAGAGCAAAAGATATTGCTAGAAGAGGTCAGGAAGCAAGCGACCAGATAAGCATTTTGGGTGATGACGCAGTACCTCTTGAATACCATCAGCGTTTATGGAAGGCTGAGCTTATAGACTTCGTTATCTTACAGCAAGACGCTTTCGATAAAGTAGATAAAAACTGCCCAATAGAGAGACAAAAAGAATTATTAAATCAAGTTATGAAAGTTGTAGAAGCTGATTACAGATTTGATGATTACAGCGAAGTAGGTACTTATTTCAAAAGACTTATTAACGCATTCAAACAGATGAACTATTCTGTATATCAGTCTGAAGAACATAAAAAATACACAGCTGAGATGGAATCAATATTTGCTGAAAGGAGTATAACACATGCCTAAAGCATTTCAAAAAGTATATACAAAATTAGTACAAATTACTAAAGCAACTGTATCTTTAAGAGCAGAAAATGTTGGTAACGATGAGATGGCTCTAGTGGCTGGCAGACCTGCTCAGGTTGTAAAAATGATTGGAGATATTGTTACGCTTCAGGTTTTCCAAGGTACTGAAGGTATACCTACAAACGCTGAAGTTGTATTTTTAGGCAGACCTCCTAGACTTAGAGTAAGCGAACTTCTTGCAGGAAGATTCTTTAATGCTTATGGTGAGCCTATTGACGGAGGTGCTGAAGTTGAAGGTAAAGAGGTAGAAATCGGAGGACCTTCTGTAAACCCTGTTAGAAGAAAACAGCCTTCTGAGCTTATTGCTACTGGTATTGCTGGTATTGACCTTAACAACACACTCGTTACAGGACAAAAAATCCCATTCTTCGCAGACCCAGACCAACCTTATAACGCAGTACTTGCACAGGTTGCTTTGAGAGCTGAAGCTGACAAGATTATCCTTGGCGGTATGGGACTTTCTAACGATGACTACTTATCATTTAAAAATACATTTACTGAAGCTGGAGCATTAGACAAAATTATATGTTTCATCAACACTACTGATGACCCTCCAGTAGAAAGACTTTTGATACCTGATATGGCTTGTACAGCTGCAGAATATTTCGCAGTTGAGCATAAGCAAAAAGTTCTTGTACTTCTTACAGACATGACTCTTTATGCTGACGCTTTGGCTATAGTATCAAACAAAATGGACCAGATTCCTTCTAAAGACTCTATGCCTGGTTCATTATATTCTGACCTTGCTAAAATTTACGAAAAAGCAGCTCAGTTCCCTGATGGCGGTTCTATTACTATTATCGCTGTTACTACTCTTAACGAAGGTGATATTACTCACGCTGTACCAGATAACACTGGTTACATCACTGAAGGTCAGCTTTACTTAAGACGTGACTCTGATATAGGTAAAACAATCATCGACCCATTCAGAAGTCTTTCACGTTTGAAACAGTTGGTTATAGGTAAGAAAACTAGAGAAGACCACCCTGCTGTAATGAACACTTTAGTTCGTCTTTATTCAGATGCTGCTAATGCTAAAATGAAAAAAGAAAACGGTTTTGACTTAACTGAATATGATGAAAGATGTTTGAAATATGCTGCTGAATATTCTGAAAGATTATTAGCAATAGACATTAACATCAAAATTGATGAAATGTTAGAAACAGGCTGGGAATTAATGTCCAAATACTTTAGTAAAGCAGAAGTTGGTATAAAAGAATCTTTGGTAGAACAATACGGTAAATGGACAAATAATTAATTTTTAAAAGTAGGTTAAAAAATATGGCATTAAAGTTTCAATACAATAAAACGGCTCTTCAAAACCTAAGACGCCAGCTTTCCATTCGTGAGAAAGCTTTGCCTACTTTGAAAAGTAAAGAGGCAGCACTTCGTCTTGAGGTGAGAAAGATTACCGCTGAGATTGAATTACTTAAAGATGAATATCAAAAGCTTGTGAAACAAAATCAAAACTATAATGGTTTTTGGACTGAGTTTCCTGAAATTGTTAAAATTAGAAATGTAAACTCTGAGCAAAAAAATATTGCCGGTGTTAAGGTTTCTATATTAACAGGTATAGATTTTGATATTGAAAATGTCAGCATGTTTAATATGCCTTCTTGGATTAGGCTTGCCATTAATATGTTTGAGCTACTTATGACATTACAAATAAAAATTGAAATGACAGAAAATAGACTTAATGCTTTGGCTTATGCTAGGAAAAAAACTACTCAGAAAGTTAACCTTTATGAGAAAGTGCAAATTCCTGAGTATAAAACAGCTATAATCAAAATTAAAAGGTATATGGAAGATGAAGAAAATTTAAGTAAGTCTTCTCAAAAGATAGTAAAAGAAAGAAACAGAGCTAAGGAGGCGTCTTTATGATTAGAAAAATGAAGAAACTCTCTCTCTTTGTCTTTCATGAGGATAGGGAAAAAACTCTAAATGATTTAGCTTCTCTTGGAGTTGTGCATATAGAAATTGCTAACGGTGTTTCTAGTGAAAATATAGAAAACATTGCAGCTCAAAAAAATGATGCTAATAGAGCTAAAACTATTATAAATAATGCTTTGTCTGATGCTAAGAAAGCTAAAAAAGATGTATCTAGCCTAAAAGCAGCTGACACTAGCAAAAAAGCATCTGATGTAATAGACAATGTTTTACAGTTATCTCAATCTTCTGACAAATTAAAAGCTGAAAGAGATAACCTTAAAAAAGAATTATCTATTATAGCTCCTTTTGGTAGTTTTAGCTTTGATAAGATTAATAACTTAAAAGAAAAGACTTCTTATGATATATCATTTTTTAATGCTCCTATAAAAGAGTATCAAGCTTATAATTTTGGGGATATATTCACTTATGCTGTAAAAGAAGAGGCTGGTAAGGTTTATTTTGTTGCTTTCAAGAAAGAGGGCAGCGAAGAGGTTATTCCTTTTGACATTATCAATATGCCTAATAAATCTTATGATGAATTAAAAACTCAAATATCTGAACTTGATAAAAAAATAGAAGATATTGAAAATGATATAATAAAAAATCAGGTATATATAGAAGCTATTAATAAAGAAGTTGATAGTCTTAATTTGCAGAATCATTTTGAAGAGGCTAAAGAGAGTTTTGTAGCTAGTGAGGTTACTGAAGGCAAGATACTTTATGTTGAAGCTTATGTACCTAAAGACAAAGAGTCTGAGGTAAAAACAGTACTTGACAGAGAAAAAATAGCTTACATAATGGAAGAGCCTACAAAAGATGATAATGTACCTGTTGAGCTTAAAAACAATAAGTATTCTTCTGCTTATGAGCTTATTACAAAGTTGTTCCAATTGCCTAATTATTTCGAGATAGATTTAACTCCTATGATAGCAGTTTTCTATCCGTTATTTTTCGCTTATTGTTTCGGTGATTCAGGATACGGTATAGTATTAACTATAGTAGCTTTGGTAGGATTATTTACTGTGCTAAAAGGACAATTAAGAGGTATTGGTATACTTGCTTTAACACTTGGAATATGTACTACTATTATGGGTGTTATCAATGGAGGAAGTTTCTTTGGTGTAAGCATACCTTCTAATACTCAAATACCTATATTTGCTACTTTAAGTAAGTATTTAATAATTACAGACATTAAAGAAAATTGGTTCTTAACTCCATTTAATACAGCATTACTTATAGGTGTACTTCATATATGTTTTGCTTTAGTGGTTGGTGTTATAGATAGAATTAAAACTAGTTCTATAGGTGATATATTTGGAGCTATTGGTAAACTTTTATTTATACCAAGCCTTGTTTTATGGTTCTTGGGCGATATGCAAAAAATGCAAGTTATCAAACAATTTAGTACTATATATTATATAGCTATGGTTGTTGGTTTAGTATTTTTAGTAATACTTTCTAATGTTGGTAAAAAGCCAGATGTATTAAACTCTATACTTGGTGTTTATTTTGCGGCAACTGGTATAATGGGTGACACACTTTCTTATATACGTTTGTTTGCATTAGGTGCTTCTGGTTCTATATTGGCATTGGTAATAAACCAAATAGGTATGAGTTTCAAAGCTATACCGGGTGTTGGTGTTGTTATAATGGTAGTGTTCTTAGTATTTGGACACATCGCAATATTCGCATTAAACATACTTGGTGCTTTGGTACACCCTTTGAGATTAACATTTGTAGAGTTCTACAATAACGTTGGTTTTGAGGGCGGCGGTAAGGAATATAAGCCACTTAAAAAGGTAGCTTAATTAGTTTTTTATATATAAATATTTAATAATTAAAAAAGAAAATAATCTAAAAAGGAGATTTTAATTATGGGTTTTACAATGAACACAGCGCTTTTATTAGGATATATAGGAGCGGGTATAATGGTAGGTATGTCTGGTATTGGTAGTGCGGTTGGTACTTCTATTTCTGCTATGACTACTGTTGGAGCTTTGAAAAAAAACAAAGATGCATTTGGTAGCTGTCTTGTTTTAAGTGCGTTACCTGGTACACAAGGTCTTTATGGTTTTGCTGCTTTCTTCATTATGCAACCTTATTTGACTGCTGACATCACTATCTTCCAAGGTGCTGCTATATTAGGTGCTGGTATTGCTGTTGGTTTAGCTTGTATGGTTTCAGCTATATTCCAAGGTAAAGTTTGTGCTAACGGTGTTGAAGCTATAGGTAATGGTTATGATGTATTTGGTAACACTATCATCGTTGCTGTATTCCCAGAACTTTACGCTATCGTTTCTTTTGCTACAGCATTCTTAATCAGCGGTGTTTTAGGTGCTTAATAATTATTGATTAATAAAAGTGAAATAAATAAAATCCGTAGGAGTTGTAATAGGCTCTTACGGATTTTTTTATTTATATAAGAAAATATTATATAAAATATTTAAATGAGTAGCATATTTTTATAAGTTATTAACTTTTCTTTTTATATAAATATGTAATTGTTTTTGAAATTTGTTTAAAAAAAGGTTAAAAATGTTAAAAAAGCTATTGATTTTTTTATTTTGTTGGTTTATAATTTTCTAACTTTCAGAGAAGCGATTAAAGCGTATAGTATTAGATTTCTTCAGATTTATGTGAATAAATACTATAAAAGCTCGGCTGTTATAAGCTGTTTCGTTTGAAGATATAATTTTAATATATATAAATCCTTTTTAATAAAGGGTAAAAATAAAAAAAATAAAGATTAGAGGTTTTGTATTGTATGCCTACAATTAATCAATTAGTAAGAAAAGGTCGTAAACGTATAGTAAATAAGACTAAATCACCTGCATTAATGAAATGTCCGCAAAGAGAAGGTGTTTGTACTCGTGTAACAACAACTACACCAAAAAAACCTAACTCAGCTATGCGTAAAATAGCTCGTGTAAGAATAACAAACGGTATGGAAGTAACAGCATATATTCCTGGTATAGACCATACATTACAAGAACACAACCGTGTACTTATAAGAGGTGGAAGGGTTAAAGACTTACCTGGTTGTCGTTATCACATAGTTAGAGGAAGCCGTGAAGCTTCTGGTGTAGAGAAGAGAATGAAGTCTAGAAGTAAATATGGTACTAAAAAACCTAAGGCTTAATGGAGTGAATTAATATGGCAAGAAGAAGAAGAGCACAAACAAGAAAGATAAATGCTGACCCAATTTATGGCAGTGTTGTTATAAGTAAGTTTATAAACAAATTAATGTATGACGGCAAAAAAAGTAAAGCTGAAAACATTTTTTATAAAGCTATGGATTTGGTAAAAGAGAAAACAGGAAAAGATGGTTTAGAGGCTTTCAATGAAGCTATTAATAATATAAAACCACAAGTAGAAGTAAAATCAAGAAGAGTTGGTGGTTCTACTTATCAGGTACCTGTTGAAGTTAGACCAGATAGACAAAACTCATTGGCTTTCACATGGCTTATAGATGCTTCAAGAAAAAGAGGCGGAAGAAGTATGATAGAGCGTTTATCAAATGAAATAGCTGATGCAATAGAAGGTAAAGGTCAGGCAGTTGCTAAGAGAGATACAGTACATAGAATGGCTGAAGGTAACAAAGCATTTGCACACTTTAGGTGGTAAGGTTTAAGGAGAGAGAATAAGTGGCACGTCAAATTTCGTTAGAAAATACACGTAATATTGGTATTATGGCTCACATTGATGCTGGTAAAACTACTTTAAGTGAGCGTATATTATTCTTTACAGGTAAGACACATAGATTAGGTGAGGTTCATGAAGGTGCAGCTGAAATGGACTGGATGGAGCAGGAGAGAGAAAGAGGTATTACAATTACTTCTGCTGCAACTACTTGTTTTTGGAATGGTCATAGAATTAACTTAATAGATACTCCAGGGCACGTTGACTTTACTGCTGAGGTAGAAAGGTCTTTAAGAGTATTAGATAGTGCTGTAGGAGTTTTTTGTTCTGTAGGCGGTGTTCAGCCTCAAAGTGAAACAGTATGGAGACAAGCTAGTAACTATAAAATCCCAAGAGCTATTTTTGTTAATAAAATGGACAGGATTGGTGCTAATTTCTACGCTGTTTTAGATCAAACAAGAGATAGATTAAAAGCAAACAGTCACCCAGTGGTTATACCTATAGGTGCAGAAAGTAATTTCGAGGGTGTTGTTGACTTAGTAAAAATGAAAGAGATAGTTTGGGTATCTGAAGATGGTATGAAGATGGAAGAGAGAGAAATCAGACCTGAACTAAAAGAACAAGCAGAAAAATATAGAAATGAATTGTTAGAAGCAATAGTTGAATATGATGATGATGCTATGAATAAGTTCTTTGAAGGCGAGGAAATAGATATTCCTACAATCAAAAGACTTATAAGAACAGCTACATTAACAGCAGACTTCTTCCCAATGTTCTGCGGTACAGCTTTCAAAAACAAAGGTATTCAAGTATTAATAGATGCTGTAGTTGATTATTTACCATCTCCATTAGATAAGCCTGAAATAGAAGGTACAGATTTAGATGGTAATGTTATAAAAAGAAAAGTAGCAGATGATGAAAAATTCAGTGCGTTAGCATTCAAAATAATGACAGATCCACACGTTGGAAAAATAGCATTCTTAAGAGTTTACTCTGGAATATTAGAGGCTGGTTCTTATGTATATAATGCTACAAAAGGTAAAAGAGAGCGTATCGGAAGAATACTTCAGATGCACGCTAACAAAAGAGAAGAGATTGAACAAGTATATTGCGGTGATATAGCAGCAGCAGTAGGGCTTAAAGAAACTACAACAGGTGATACATTATGTCCTGAAAATGCTCCTATCATCTTGGAATCAATCAACTTCCCAGAGCCAGTAATTAACGTTGCTATAGAGCCTAAAACAAAAGGTGATAGAGATAAAATGTCTATAGCTTTATCAAGACTTGCTGAAGAAGACCCAACATTCAGAGTTAGTTTTGATGAAGAAACAGGTCAAACAATTATCGCAGGTATGGGTGAGCTTCACTTAGAGATTATCTGTGATAGAATGAAAAGAGAATACAAAGTTGAGGCAAATGTAGGTCGTCCTCAAGTATCTTACAGAGAAGGTATTAAGAAGACAGTTGAAGTTGAAGGTAAATTCGTACGTCAGTCTGGTGGTAAAGGTCAGTACGGTGATGTATGGTTGAGAATTGGACCTAATGAGCCTAATGCAGGATTCAAGTTTAATAACGAAATCGTTGGTGGTGTTGTTCCAAAAGAATATATACCAGCTGTAGAGAAAGGTTGTGTTGAGGCTATGAATACAGGTGTTCTTGCTAACTATCCAATGCTAGACGTTATAGTATCAGCATTTGATGGTTCATTCCACCCAGTAGACTCATCAGAAATGGCATTCAAAATTGCTGCTTCAATGGGTTTCAAAGATGGATGTAAAAAAGCAGATCCTTATTTGTTAGAGCCTATGATGAGTGTAGAAGTTGTAACACCAGAAGATTATATGGGTGATATTATCGGTGACTTAGCTTCAAGAAGAGGACAAGTTCACGGATTTACAGATAAGTCTGGCTACAAATCTATTAATGCTACAGTGCCTCTTGCAGAGATGTTTGGTTATACAACAAGTATAAGAAACGTATCACAAGGTAGAGCAAGCTACACAATGCAGTTTTCACACTACGAGGAAGTACCTAAGAACGTAGCAGAAGAGATAATAGGTGCTAGAATGGGTAACGCTAAATAACAAAAAATAAAAATAAATAAAAAAACAATTTCCTAGAGAATAGGGATAAATAATTGGAGGATAAAAATGGCTAAAGGAACTTATGAAGGTACAAAAACACACGTAAACGTTGGTACTATCGGTCACGTTGACCATGGTAAAACAACATTAACATCAGCAATAACTGCAGTATCATCTGCAATGTTTCCAGCAACAGTACAGAAAGTTGCATACGATTCAGTAGCAAAAGCTTCAGAGAGTCAAGGTAGAAGAGACCCTACAAAAATTTTGACAATCGCTACTTCACACGTAGAATATGAATCAGATAACAGACACTATGCTCACGTAGACTGTCCAGGTCACGCTGACTATATTAAAAACATGATTACAGGTGCTGCTCAGATGGACGGTGCTATCTTAGTAGTATCAGCAGAAGACGGTGTAATGCCACAAACAAAAGAACACGTACTTCTTTCAAGACAAGTAGGTGTAAACTACATCGTTGTATTCTTAAACAAATGTGATAAATTAGATGACCCAGAAATGGCAGAAATAGTAGAAGCAGAAGTAGTAGACGTATTAGACCACTATGGTTTCGATGGCTCTAAAACTCCTATTATTAGAGGTTCTGCAATCAAAGCTATTCAAGCAATCGAAGCAGGAAAAGACCCAAGAACTGATCCAGATTGTAAATGTATATTAGACCTATTAAACGCACTTGATACTTATATTCCAGATCCAGTACGTGAAACAGATAAAGACTTCTTAATGTCAATCGAAGACGTATACTCAATCCCTGGAAGAGGTACAGTTGTTACAGGTAGAATAGAAAGAGGACAAATCAAAAAAGGTGATGAAGTAGAAATCGTTGGTTTAAGAGAAACTAAGAAAACTACTTGTACTGGTGTAGAAATGTTCAAGAAAGAAGTTGTTGGTATAGCTGGTTATAACGTTGGATGTCTTTTAAGAGGTATTGAACGTAAAGAAGTAGAAAGAGGACAGGTATTAGCTAAACCAGGTACAATCACACCTCATAAAAAATTCGAAGCAGAAGTATATATCTTGAAAAAAGAAGAAGGTGGAAGACATAGCGGCTTCGTAAGCGGTTACAGACCACAAATGTACTTCAGAACAACAGACGTAACAGGAGTTATCAACTTACCAGAAGGTTCTCCAATGATAATGCCAGGTGATAACGCTAACTTAACTATAGAGTTAATCAGCCAAATCGCTATGGAAGAGAAACAAAGATTCGCTATACGTGAAGGTGGTAAGACAGTAGGTAACGGTGTTGTAACAAAAATATTAGAATAATTTAAGGAAAGAAATAAAGGGATATGTTTTAATATTAAATGTATCCCTTAATATAAAAGAATAAAAGCGAGTAATTCAAACTATGAAAGAACAGAAAATAAGAGTTAAATTAAAAGCCTTTGATATAGAATTAATTGATCAATCAGCTCAGTCAATAGTTGCTAGTGTAAAGAAGACAGGTGCAAGAGTATCAGGACCTATACCACTACCTACAAGCATAAGAAAGGTAACAGTAATAAGAAGTCCGCATGTAAACATTAAGTCAAGAGAGCAGTTCGAGATGAGAGTTTACAAGAGATTAATAGATATCTTTGATGTAACACCTCAAACAACTGAGTCTTTGAAGAAGTTGGCACTTCCAGCTGGCGTAGATGTACAGTTGAAGTAAGAAAGGTTTTTTAAACCATGTGAATAAAACTTTACTACGTTTTGTTTGTATGGTTATAATTTTAATAGTTTGACTTAAAAATTGGTAAAAAAAGAAGTAGTAAAATCATTATAGAGGATTAGCCGATGGTAGGAATAATTGGCAGAAAATTGGGTATGACAACAGTTTTCGATGAAACTGGCAATGCTATAGCAGTAACAGTTGTAGAGGCTGGGCCATGCACAGTTATGCAGGTTAGAGATAATGAGAAAGATGGCTATAATGCTATTCAATTAGGTTATGGTGCTGTAAAAGAAAAGCATTTAAAAAAGCCACAAATAGGGCAATTTAAAAAAGCAAATTTAGAGCCTAAGAAATATTTAAAAGAATTTAGGTTAGATGATTCAAGTGCTTATACAGTTGGTCAGGAACTTAAAGTAGATATATTTCAAGCGGGCGATTTTATAGATGTTAGTTCTTTGAGCAAAGGTAGAGGATTTGCCGGCGTAATGAAAAGACATAATTACGATGGTGGTCCTATGAGTCATGGTTCTAATTTCAGAAGAAGAGCAGGTTCTATAGGTTGTAACAGTTACCCTGCAAGAGTATGGAAAGGCAAAGGTATGCCTGGTCATATGGGTAATACTTTAACTACTATACAAAACTTAAAAGTAGTTGAAATAAGACCAGAAGATAACTTGATTATGATTAAAGGTTCTATACCTGGAGCTATAAACGGTATAGTAAAAATCACTCAAGCAGCTAAGAAGAAAAATAAGAAGAAGAACTCAATGACTAAATAATAAAAGCAGGATGATAAAATGGAAGTAGTAATACTAAATGAAAATGGAGATAGCGTAGGTAATTTAGAGGTAGTTGACGAGATATTCAAATCAGAAGTTAACAACAATCTACTTTACGAAGCAATCAAAAATGAGTTGGCGAACAGACGTCAAGGAACTCACTCTACTAAAACAAGAGCAGAAGTTTCAGGAGGCGGTAAAAAGCCTTGGAGACAAAAAGGTACAGGTAGAGCAAGAGCAGGTTCTACACGTTCACCAATTTGGGTAGGCGGTGGTAAAACACATACTCCTAAGCCTAGAGATTATAGTTATAGATTGCCTAAAAAGATGAAACGTAAGGCTCTATTGTCTGTTTTATCTTTGAAATATGGTAACAATGTTCTTAAAGTTTTTGAGGATTTCACTTTTGATGCTCCAAAGACAAAAAGAATGGCAAGTTTTATAAGTAAGGTTAAAGAGCCAAATAGCAGAAAAGTAGCATTTGTAGTAGGTAAAGATGAGTCATTAGGTGATAATTACAATAAGTTATTATTATCTTTAAGAAACATCAAAGATTTAAAGCTTGTAAATGCAGACAGTATGTCTATACATCCTTTATATTATGCTGATGAAGTATACTTTACTAAAACAGCTTTATCTAAATTAAATGCTAGAATTAAGGGATAATAAATATGAGCATGTATTCACTTTTAATTGAGCCTATACTTACAGAAAAGAGTAATATCCTTAGAACTGAGCCTAAAGGAACAGAGAAGCGTTATTATGTATTTAGAGTAAGACAGGACGCTAATAAGCAAGAGTTGAAGAAAGCGGTTGAAAAAATATTTAATGTACATCCGCTAGATTGTAAGATAATAAATGTAAAGCCTAAGAAGAAAAATCGCAGAATGAGCAGACGCGGTTATACACGCAGTTATAAAAAAGCGATAATAGTTCTCGATGGCAAAGAATCAATAGATATAGTAAAATAAGTTGAGGGATACCGATGGCTATTAAGAAATTTAAACCGACAACACCAAGTTTACGTTATCGTACAGTAGTTGATTTTTCGGATATAACAACAAATGAGCCTTGTAAATCATTAGTATGCGGTAAAAAACGCATAAGCGGAAGAGGTTCAAACGGTCGTATCACTATGCGTCGTCGTGGTGGTGGACACAAGAAATTATTTAGATTAGTAGATTTTAGAAGAGATAAGCATGATATAGAAGCTAAAGTAGTTTCTATAGAGTATGATCCTAACAGAACAGCTCGTATAGCTCTTTTACATTACACAGATGGTGAAAAAAGATATATAATATGGCCATTGGGACTTAATGTAGGCGACAGAGTTGTTAGCGGAGAAAATGCTAAAGTAAAAGTAGGTTGCACTTTACCTTTAAAAAAGATACCTTTAGGTACTATAATACATAACATAGAAATAACACCAGGAAAAGGTGGTCAGCTTGTTAGAGCAGCAGGCGGTGGTGCTCAGATAACAGCAAAATCTGGTGGTTATTGTGTAATAAGACTTCGCTCTGGTGAAGAGAGAAGAATATTAGAAGATTGTTATGCTACTATAGGACAAATCGGTAACTTAGATCATTTCAACACTACAGACGGTAAAGCTGGTACTACTAGACATAAAGGTAGAAGACCAAAAGTAAGAGGTGTTGTAATGAACCCAGTAGATCACCCACACGGTGGTGGTGAAGGTAAGAGTGGACAGGGTAACCCACATCCAGTATCTCCTACAGGTGTACCTACTAAGGGATATAAGACTAGAAAGAAAAACAAATATTCTGACAGATTAATAATTAAGAGAAGAGGGGGTAAGAAATAATGTCTCGCTCTATTAAGAAAGGACCTTTTGTAGATAAAAATCTTTTCAAGAAGATACAAGCTGGAGATAACAAGCACCAAATAAAAACTTATAGCCGTGCTTCAACAATTATTCCAGAGATGATAGGTTTTACAATCAATGTACATAATGGTAAAACATTTGTAGCAGTTTATGTACAAGAGAATATGATAGGTCATAAATTAGGTGAATTTGCTCCTACTAGAACTTTTCGTTCACATGCAGGTGCAGCTAAGGTAGCTAAGAAATAAGGAATTGGACTATGGAATATAAGGTAAAGGTACGTTATTTACGCATAGGTCGCAGGAAAGTAGCAAGATTACTTCCTTTCGTTAAAGGTGAGTATGTTAACCATGCTATCGCTAATCTTACAACTATGCCACAAATGTCATCAGTTGTACTTAGAAAAGCTATAAAAAGCGGTATAGCAAATGCTATTTCTCAGACTAGAACTATTAACCCAGACACTTTATGGGTTAAGACAGCTTTTGTTGATAAAGCACCATCATTGAAACGCATAAGAGCAGCAAGTCGTGGTAGTGCTGATCCTATATTAAAAAGAAATTCACATATTACTATAGTATTAAGTGATGAAAAAAAACCTGAGAAGAAAAAAATTAAGAGAGTTGCAAAAAAAGAAGAAGCAGCTAAAGTAGCGGAGGTATAAACTATGGGTCAAAAGGTTAGTCCAATAGGTTTAAGACTCGGAGTTAATAAAACTTGGTCTAGTAAATGGTTCGAAGATGGCAGAACTTATGCAGATAGTTTGCATGAAGATTTATCTATAAGACGCTATATAATGAACTATTATTATAAGACATTAAAAGAAGAACAGAAAAAAATTGGCGGAAAGAAAGAGTCTTTTGATCCTGCTATATCTGACATACAAATAGTACGTTTCCCAGATAGAATCAATGTATTTATTTCTACTGCAAGAGTAGGAGTAGTTGTAGGTCCTAAGGGTCAGAGAGTTGAGGCTGTTAAGGCTGCTGTACAAAAGTTAGTAAAAAAGCCTATTAATGTTTCTATATCAGAAATCAAAGAGGCTGAATTAGATGCTACATTGGCAGCACAAAGCGTAGCTCGTCAATTAGAAATGCGTGTTGCTTTCAGAAGAGCTATGAAGAGTGTTATCACTCAAGCTATGAAGAAAGGTGCTAAAGGTATAAAAGTTATGTGTTCTGGTCGTTTAGCAGGTGCAGATATCGCTAGAACAGAACAGTACAAAAATGGTTCAGTACCTCTTCATACAATAAGAGCAAATATAGATTATGGTACTGCTGAAGCTTCTACTACATTTGGTATCATCGGGGTAAAAGTGTGGATATATAAAGGCGAGATTCTTGATAAGAAAGAAAGCAAACAAGATGATGCGGGTAAAGTTATCAGTGCTAAAGGAGATAGATAATGTTACAACCATCAAGAACTAAGTATCGTAAACAGCATAGAGGTAGAATGAAAGGTAAGTCCAAAAGAGGAAGTAACTTAACTTTTGGAGATTATGGTTTAATGGCATTAGAGCCTGTATGGCTTACAGATAGACAAATTGAAGCTGCACGTATTGCTATATCAAGACATGTTAAACGTGTAGGTAAAATGTGGATAAAAGTATTTCCAGACAAGCCTTATACTAAAAAGCCAGCAGAAACAAGAATGGGTAAAGGTAAAGGTAACGTTGAATATTGGGTAGCAGTTGTAAAGCCAGGTAAAGTTATATTTGAAATAGCAGGTGTACCAGAAGAATTAGCACAGTCTGCTTTCAGATTAGCTGGTTTCAAGCTTCCTATTAAAACTAAGTTCATTAAGAGGGAGGCTATATAATGGCTAAGAATAATAAAGATTATAAGTCATTAGGTTTAGAAGAGCTTAAGGGTGAACTTCTAAAATTAGAAAAAGAATATCAAGAGCATAGATTTGAAAAAGTAGTTGGTGATGCAAGACAAACTCATCAATTAAAGAAAGCTCGCAAAGATATAGCTAGAGTTAAGACATTTATACGTCAGCATGAACTTGGCATAAAAAAATAGTGTGAGGTATTACTGTGGAAAACAAAGCAAAAAAATATAAAAGAGTACTTGAAGGAATTGTAGTTTCTGATAAAATGGATAAAACTATAGTTGTAAAAGTAGAGAGTAAACAGAAACACCCCCTTTATGGTAAGACTATAAGTAAGAATAAACGCTATAAAGCTCATGATGAAAAAAATGAATGTTTAGAAGGCGATTTAGTAAGAATAATAGAGTGCAGACCTATTAGTAAAGATAAAAAATTTAGATTAGTAAAAATCGTTAAGAAGTCTGAGCGTGTAGAGAAAGATTCTATGGATAGCGATGTAGAAAGCGTATTAAAACGTGAGAAGCATGCTCCAGAAGCAGCAGTTTCTTCACAGGTTGAAGGAGAGTAAGAATTATGATACAAGTACCAACTACTCTTAATGTAGCCGACAACACAGGCGTAAAGAAGTTGAAATGTATTAAGGTATTAGGAGGAAGTAGACGCAGATATGCTACTTTAGGAGATGTTATAGTTTGTTCTGTAACTGATATAATCCCTACTTGCTCTATAGAAAAAGGTAAAGTTGTAAAAGCTGTAATAGTAAGAGTAAAGAAAGAAGTTAGACGCCCTGATGGTTCATACATACGTTTTGATGAGAATGCAGCTGTTATAGTAGACGATAAAAAAGAGCCTCGTGGTAAACGTATATTCGGACCTGTAGCTCGTGAACTTAGGGATAAAGGCTTTATGAAAATCGTATCACTTGCACCAGAGGTAATATAATTATGATAAAGAAAAAAGATTTTAGTAATACAAAATACAAAATAAAAAAAGGCGATACTGTTGAAGTGATAGCTGGAGAGCAGAGCGGAGAACGCGGTGAAGTATTGTCTATAGACAGAGCAAAGGGAAGAGCTTTCGTAAAGAATATTAACATGATTAAAAAAACTATGCCTAAAAGTCAAGAGAATCAAAAAGGCGGTATAGTTGAGAAAGAGGCTTCTATACATATATCTAATCTTATGTTGGTTGACAAAGGCGGTAAAACTACTAGGGTTGGAAGAAAAGAAGTTGATGGAAAATTAAAAAGATATGCCAAAAAATCAGGCGAAGTTCTTGATAAGTAAGTAGGAGTTATTAAATATGTCAGTATTGAAAGATAGATATGAAAATGAAATAAGACAATCTTTGTTAAAAGATATGAATTTAAGCTCCTCTATGGCTATACCTAAAATAGAGAAAATTATTATCAATATGGGTATTACTCAAGCTGTAACAGATAAAAAATATGTTGACTCTGCTGTAGAAGAACTTAGTCAAATAGCAGGTCAGAGAGCTGTTATCACTAGAGCTAAAAAGTCTATAGCTAACTTCAAATTAAGACAAGGTATGCCTATAGGTTGTAGAGTAACTTTGAGAGGAGAGAGAATGTATGACTTCTTGGAAAGGTTAATATTTATAGCTTTACCAAGAGTAAGAGACTTCCAAGGTATTCCTAGAAGAGGTTTTGACGGAAGAGGTAATTACAATTTAGGTATAAAAGAGCATATTATATTCCCAGAAATAAGTTTCGACAAAACAGATGCTGTTAAGGGATTAAATATAACAATAGTAACAACTGCAGATAATGACGATATGGCTCGCACTTTATTAGAACGTATAGGTTTGCCATTTCGTGCTGCACCTAAAAGTCAGGAGAATAAATAATGGCTAGATTGGCACTTAAAGTTAAAGCTACAAAAAAACAAAAATATAAAACAAGACAATATAATCGCTGCCCTATATGTGGAAGACCTCGTGCTTATATAAGACAGTATAAAATGTGTAGAATCTGTTTTAGAGATTTAGCAAATAAAGGTTTAATTCCGGGCGTAACTAAGTCTAGTTGGTAATTTAAGGAGAGTATATAAATGAGCGTACATGATCCAATAGCAGATGCTTTAACTGTAATTAGAAATGGTTGTAGAGCAAAAAAAGAGAATGTAACTATACCTTTTTCTACAAAAATGGAAAATATACTTGCAATTTTGAAAAAAGAAGGGTATATTAATGACTTCAAAAAAGTAGAAGTAAAAGATAAAAATTTCTTCCGCATAGAAATAGATTTGAAATATTATGAGGGAAATTCTGTTATAGAAGGTATTCAAAGAGTATCAACTCCAGGTCTTAGAGTTTATACATCAGTAGATACTATTCCTCAAGTAAAAAATGGTTTCGGTATATCTGTAATCTCTACTAGTAAAGGTGTAATGACTGATAAAGAAGCTAGAAAAGAGAAAGTTGGCGGCGAAGTTTTATGTTATGTATGGTAATATAAATTGAGAGAGGGTATTTATAATGAGTAGATTATCAAATAAGCCTATAGCTATTCCTCAAGGCGTTGAAGTAAAAATTGACGGCCACAAAGTAGTAGTAAAAGGTAAAAGAGGGGAGTTGACAAGAGAGTTTTTTGATTATATAATACTTGAACTTGAAAATAATTCTCTTTGGGTTAAACCTCCTAAGATTGATAGCACTGATGAAGAAGCTATAAAAGAAAATAAAGCTAAGTATTCTGCTAAATTAGGTTTAGTTTGGAAACTTATTTCTAACATGATAGAAGGTGTTAATACTGGTTATAAAAAAGTATTACAATTAGAAGGTACAGGTTACCGTTCTAATGTTCAGGGAGATACTTTAACATTACAATTAGGTTTTTCTAGTGATGTAAAAATGAAAATCCCTGAGGGTATCAAAGTAACAGTAGAAAAAGACACTAAAATCATTATAGAAGGTAATGATAAAGAGAAAGTAGGCGAACTCGCTATGAATATTAAAAAGAAAAGACCTGTTGAGCCTTATAAAGGTAAAGGTGTAAGATTTGAAGGCGAGTATGTTAAAATGAAAGAAAGTAAAAAAGCTGCTAAGTAAGGGGTAAGCTATATGAGTTTAAGAGAAAAAATTAAAGCTCAACGTGAAAGAAGAAAGAGAAGTATACGTATAAAAATAGAAGGAAGTTCAAAGCGTCCTAGACTTACAGTTTATAAAAGTCTTAAATATGTATCTGCTCAAATAATAGATGATAGTAAAGGATTAACTTTAGTATCAGCATCTTCTCAAGAGAAAGATTTAAAAAGCGGTAAAAATGTAGATATAGCTAAAGAGATAGGTAAAGTATTAGCTACTAGAGCAAAAGAAAAAAATATTAGTGAAGTAGTGTTTGATAGAAACGGCTATATATATCATGGAAAAATAAAATCCTTAGCTGACGGTGCTCGTGAAGCAGGATTGAAATTTTAAGGAGTATAACCTTGGCACACGATAATAACGAAGAAAAAAGTATGTTTGAAGAGCGTCTAATAACTTTAAACAGAGTAGCTAAAGTTATGAAAGGTGGAAGACGTTTTAGATTTGCAGCTTTAATGGTTTTAGGTGATAAGAACGGACATGTTGGTTTAGGTTACGGTAAAGCTAATGAAGTACCTGATGCTATAAGAAAAGCTATAGAACAGGCTAAAAAGAATATGATAGAAGTTAACCTTAAAGGTGAAACTATTCCTCATAATACAGTTGGTGTATTTAGAAGCAGCAGAATAATAATGAAACCAGCTTCTAAAGGTACAGGTGTAATATCAGGCGGTCCTGCACGTGCTGTATTAGAATTAGCAGGTGTAAAAAATATTCTTTCAAAATCTTTAGGTAATAACAATTCTATGAACTTAGCTAAAGCTACTTTTGAAGGTTTAAAATCTTTACAAACTGTTCAAGATATGGCTAATAAAAGAGGAATTAGTGTTGACCAGATTTATGGGAGGGCTGAATAATGGCTAAAGTTGTAATAACATTAGTTAAATCTCCTATAGGCTATGAAAAGTCTCAAAGAGATACTGTTGTAGCTTTAGGTTTCAAGAAAAGCAGAAGAGTTGTAGAACACGAAGCAACTCCTCAAATAAATGGAATGATTAATAAAATATCACATCTTTTAAAAGTAGAGTATAAGTGAGGGCTAGAGAATGGCACAGGAAAATACAAAAATATTAAGAGCTCCAAAAGGATCAAGCAAAAATCGTCATAGAGTAGGACGCGGACAAGGTTCTGGTTGGGGTTGTACTGCAGGAAGAGGTGATAAAGGTGCTCAGTCTCGTGCAGGTTACAGCAGAAGAGCTGGTTTTGAAGGCGGACAGATGCCTTTACATAGAAGAATTCCTAAAAGTGGTTTCACTAATGCTGCTTTCAAAAAGTCTGTAGATGTTATCAATGTTGGAGACTTAGATTCATTAGGTGCTACTGAGATATCTAGAGAGGCTTTAGTTAAATTAGGTTATTTATCTTCTACTAAAGATTATATAAAACTTCTTTCTATGGGTGAAGTAAAAAGTGCTATTACTATTACCGTTGATCTTGCTAGCAAAAAAGCTATAGAAAAGATTGAAAAATCTGGCGGTAAAGTTATAATACATGAACGTAAAAAATATATTAGAGAAAAGAAGTAAGGTTGTTTATAAATGTTTAAGTCATTAACTAATATATTTAGAGTACCAGAATTAAGAAGCAGGATACTGTTTACAGTTCTTGCTATTTTGGTATATAGAATAGGCAGTCATATTCCAACTCCAGGTATAGACCCAACTGCTCTTTTGGGCTTTTTATCATCAGCTCAAGGTGGCGGCGGTCTTTTAACTATTATGGATTTATTTTCTGGCGGTGCTTTGTTTAGATTTTCTATATTAGCACTTGGAATTATGCCTTATATATCCGCTTCTATCATCATGCAGCTTTTAGGTGTTGTTATACCAGCACTTGAGAGAATGCAAAAAGAAGGTGAAAGTGGTCGTAAAAAAATTAACCAATATGTTAGATATCTAACACTTGGTCTTTGTGTGGTTCAATCTGCAGCTATGGCTAGCTGGATTCAAAGTATAAATGAAGGTGCTATGATATTTATGAGACCTGGTTTAGGTTTTATACTTCTCGTAGTGATTACAGCTACTACTGGTACCATGTTCTTAATGTGGCTAGGTGACCAAATTACAGAACGCGGCCTTGGTAATGGTATATCTGTAATAATTTTCGCTGGTATTGTTGCTCGTATTCCTGCAGGATTCTATGATGTTATACAGAAAAAAGATACTGATTACTTAAACTCATTGGTAATAGTTCTTTTCTTTATAATATTTGCTATAGTAATATTCTGTGTAGTTTATGAAGAGAGCGGACAGAGAAGAATACCTGTTCAATATGCTAAGAGAGTTGTAGGAAGAAAGGTTTTTGGTGCACAATCAACTCATATACCTTTCAAGATTAACCCATCTGGTGTTATACCTATAATATTCGCATCTGCTTTGATGGCTATTCCAGCACAGATTGCTAGTTTAACAAGAGGTGTTCAATGGAGATGGTTGGACGCTTTGCTTAGATTTTTCTCTTATGGAAGCTGGGCTTATATAATTCTTTATTGTCTTTTGGTTATTATGTTTGCCTATGTTTATACATCTGTACAATTTAATCCAGATGATATAGCAGAGAATCTTAAAAAACAAGGCGGATTTATCCCTGGTTACAGACCTGGTACACAAACTGCTGAATATCTTAAAACGGTATTAAGCAGAATAACAATAGGTGGTTCATTATTCTTGGCTGCTATTGCTGTGTTCCCAGATTTAATGTCTAAGATTCCTGTATTTGCTCCTTTCAAAGGAACTAACAATTCTTTGGTTTATTTGATGGGTGGTACATCTGTAATGATTAGTGTAAGTGTTGCTGTTGAATTATTAAAACAAATAGAGTCTTACTTGCAGATGCATAACTATGATGGTATATTGAAGAAGTCTAAGGTGAGAAGGTAATTAATATGGCAGAGAAAGAAAATATAGAGGTAGAAGGTACAGTAGTAGAGCCTCTTCCTAATGCTACTTTTAGAGTAGAGTTAGAGAATGGTCATAAGATATTGGCACATATTTCTGGAAAGATGCGTATGAACTTTATTCGTATACTTCCTGGGGATAAGGTAACTATAGAAATGTCGCCCTATGATTTAACAAAGGGTAGAATAATTTATCGTTATAAGTAAAATAATGGAGAACATTTAATATGAAAGTAAAAAGTTCGGTAAAAAAACGCTGCAATGACTGTCAAATAGTAAGAAGAAAAGGCGTAGTTAGAGTCATATGTAAGAAAAACCCAAGACATAAACAAAAACAGAAGTAATTAATTTAAGGAGATAATTAGTATGGCACGTTTAATGGGTGTTGAAATAAGAAATAATAAAAGAATAGAAATCGCCCTAACAGATATATATGGTATAGGACGTACTTTAGCACATGTAATTTGTGATAAGGCTAATATAGATTATTCTATTAAAGCTAAAGACCTTACAGATGCTCAAATTACAGCTTTAAGAGATGCAATAGAAGCCACAACTAAAGTGGAAGGAGATTTGCGTACAGAGCTTTTTAATAATATTAAACGTTTAAAAGATATTCACTCATATCGCGGAATGCGTCATATAAAAAGACTTCCAGTACGCGGACAAAGAACAAGAACTAACTCTCGTAACGCTAGAGGCGGCGGAGCTAGAAAAGCTATAGCTGGTAAGAAAAAAGCACCAGGTAAGAAGTAAAAATAACTAATGGGGGAGAATAGTGGCTACTCAAAAAGGTAAAAAAACACTAAAAGATAAAAAAATAAAAAAAGATAGAAAAGTAGAAGCTTTTGGTATAGTGCATATAAAAGCTAGCTTTAATAATACAATAGTTACTATCACTGATAGAAACGGTGATACTTTATCTTGGGCTAGTGCTGGCTTAGATGGAGAATATAAAAGTAGTAAAAAATCTACTCCATTTGCTGCACAGGTTGCTAGTGAGAAGGCATCTAAAAAAGCTTATGAGATGGGTGTAAGAGAAGTTGAAGTTTATGTAAAAGGTCCTGGTATGGGTAGAGAAAGCTCAATCAGAGCTGTAGAAGCTGCAGGATTAAAAGTAAAACTTATTAAGGATGTTACACCAATGCCTCATAATGGTTGCCGTCCTCAAAAAAGAAGAAGAATATAATTAATTGGGAGATAAATAATTATGGCTAGATATAGAGATGCAAGTTGCAGATTATGCCGTCGTGAAAAAATGAAACTTATGCTTAAAGGCGAGAGATGTCTTACGGCTAAATGTGCTATAACAAAAAAGAGAGAAGTTCCAGGTCCTACTAACCGTAAAATGAAACAATTATCAGAATACGGTATTCAGATGAGAGAAAAACAAAAAGTTAAACGTATTTATGGAATATTAGAAAAACAATTCAGAAATTATTATCATGAAGCTAACCGTGTAGCAGGTGTTACTGGTGAAAACTTACTTAGATTATTAGAGCTTCGTCTTGATAATGTTGTTTATAGACTTGGTCTTGCTAAAAGCAGAGCTCAGGCTAGACAATTTGTACAACATGGTTTCATTAATGTTAATGGAAAAACTATGTCTGTACCTTCTTATAGTATGAAAGTTGGAGATAAAGTTTCTTTCTCTCAGAGAGGAAATTCTATTGCTCAAGTAAAAGAATTGCTTGATGGTTTAAAAAGTGAGTATGTTCCTGCTTGGTTAAGTTTAGATTTATCTGCTAAACAAGGTGAAATAGTAACATTGCCAATAAGAGAACATATAGAGTATCCTATTAATGAACAACTCATTATTGAGTATTATTCTAAGTAATGGAACTCTTTGATAAGGGGTATTGAAAGAATGGCATTAAAAGAAATATTAGAATCTATTAGACATCCGCATAGAGTTACATTTGAAGCTAGAGATTTAACTCCTAATTATGGTAAATTTGTAGCACAGCCTTTTGAGAGAGGATATGCCACTACTATTGGAAATGCTCTAAGAAGAGTATTATTATCATCTATACCTGGATATGCTATCACTGCTATCAAAATAGATGGCGTTACTAATGAATTTGAAAATGTTCCTGGTATGAAAGAAGACACAATAGTGATGATTATGCATCTTAAAAATGTTGTAGTAGCTCTTCCTGAAAATGTTGATGCTAAAACTATACATATTAAAAAAGAAGGTCCTTGTACAGTTACTGCTGGTGATTTTGCTCAAGCTGATGCTGATGTATCTGTATTTAATCCAGAACATCATATTGCTACTATAGCTGAAGGTTATACTTTTGAAATGGATGTTCAGATAGAATCAGGTTATAATTATGTGCCTGCTGAAGTGAATATGGAGTTGCTTGAAGATGTGAATGCTATAGCTATAGATGCTATATATTCTCCTATAGTAAGTGTAAAATTTGCTGTTGATGATGTTAGAGTGGGTCAGCGTATAAATTATTATGGTAAGCTTACTTTAGAAATAGAAACTAAAGGTAATATTGCCCCTGAAAAAGCTTTATCTTGGGCAGCTAAATTACTTAGAGATAATCTCACTCCTTTTATGCTTCCTGAAGAGGCTAATGGTGATGATGAAAAAATAGAAGAAACTCCTAAAGATTCTGTACTTGATTCTTTAAAAGATAAACATGTTGAAGAAGTTGAGTTTTCTGTTAGAACTGCTAATTTCTTAATATCTTCTGATCTTAAAACTTTAGATAAAGTTGCTCTTAAAACTGATGCTGATTTGTTAAGATTAATCGGTGCTAACGAAATGATTATAGAAGAGATTAAAGAAAAGCTTGCAGAATATAATGCTCATCTTGGTATGAGAGGCTAATAAAATTAAGGATAATGTATGAGACATAGAGTTACTGTTAAAAAATTTAATAAAACTACTGCCCACAAAAAGGCTATGTTTAACAATATGATAACTTCTCTTTTCAAATATGAGAAAATTGAAACTACTAAAGAGAAAGGTAGAGCTTTAAAACAGTTAGCTGATAAGTTAATTTATAGAGCTAAAGTTGATAATGTTCATAATAGAAGATTAGTTTCTAAATATGTAAAAGATAAAGCAATACTTGCTAAACTTTTCAAAGATATTGCTCCTAAGTATGCTAATAAAAATGGTGGATTTGTAAGAAAAATCTTATCATATAAAAGATTTGGTGATGGAGCTGATATGTGTATTGTGATGTTATGCGATTCTGACAGTTCATCTGCTAATAAAACTGAAGCAAAATAAAAAATAATTTTATAACAATTTAAAATAATAATCGTTTATTAATCTAATTATATATAAACAAAAGTAAATTTTATGTGTTGGTTATAGTTTTTATAGACTATAACTTACATATAAGGTTTATGGAGGTTACTTATGTCTGAAGATAACAATTTAGAGTTTTCTGCTGATGAAAATGTTGTGCCTTTGAAAAAAGTAAGAAAGGTAAGAAAAGTCGTTAGAAAGGTAGTTGCTAAGACTCAAGAAGAAGAAAAAGAAGAAATTCCTAATGATGAAGATAATACTAAAGAAGAAGAGAGTGCTAATAAAATTCAAAGACCTTTTGATGTACTTTATATTAGCCAATTAAGTGTTTTAACTTTTGACGAATTAATAGATTTTGCTGAAAATTATGGCATTAAGAAAGATACTAATAGCAATTTAAGAAGACAAGAATTAATGCATTTAATAGTAAAATCTCATATTAATTTAGAAGGTAAAGTTGTTGCAGAGGGTACATTAGAAACTTTGCAAGACGGATTTGGTTTCTTACGTTCTAAAAACACAAATTACTTAGTAGGTTCTGATGACATATATATCTCTCCTGCACAAATTAGACTTTTTGGACTTAGAACAGGAGATGTTATTAGCGGAGAAGTAAGACCTCCTAAAGATAATGCAGGTGAAAAGTTTTTTGCTTTACTTAGAATAGAATCTGTTAATGGCGAAAAACCTGATAATTTGCATAGAAGACCTTTATTTGATAAACTTACTCCAATATTTCCTAATGAAAGAATTAATTTAGAGTTTGCTCCAAATAAAATTTCTACTCGTATTATAAATTTAGTATCTCCTATAGGTAAAGGTCAGAGGGGATTAATAGTAGCACCTCCTAAAGCTGGTAAAACTATGATGCTTCAAGAGATTGCTAATGCTATATGTAAAAACTATCCTGATATCAAACTTTTCATTCTTCTTATAGATGAGCGTCCTGAAGAGGTTACTGACATGAAAAGACAAGTTCCAGAGGCTGAAGTTATTGCTTCTACTTTTGATGAACTTCCAGAGAAGCATTGTCAAGTTTCAGAGATGGTATTAGAGAAGGCTAAGAGATTAGTTGAAAATAAACATGATGTTGTAATTATATTAGATTCTATAACAAGACTTTCAAGGGCTTATAACTTAGTAGTGCCTGCAAGCGGTAAGGTATTAACAGGAGGAGTTGATTCTAATGCACTTCATAAGCCTAAAAAATTCTTCGGTGCTGCTCGTAATATAGAAGAGGGCGGCTCTCTTACAATAATCGCTTCTGCTTTAGTTGATACTGGAAGTAAGATGGACGATTATATTTACGAAGAGTTTAAGGGTACTGGTAATATGGAGCTTCATTTAGAGAGGAAGTTTGCTAATAGAAGAATATTCCCTGCTATTGATATTGATTCTTCTTCTACTAGAAGAGATGATTTACTTCTTAATGAGGAAGAGCTTGCTAAGATGAATCTTGTTAGAAGCGTTCAGGGTCAGGGTATCAATATTGATGAATACGACTTTATTGAGAAGATGATAGCTAAAATGAAAAATACTAAAGATAATTCTGAGTTTTTAAAATTATTAAACTCATGAGGTTTTAGTATCAATGTCTGACAAATATGATGATGAGAGGCTATTTAAATTTTTTGTAGAGCATGGATATTTTCCGAGAGATTATGAAGAAAATAAAGTGCTAAAAAAAGAAAATGAAACATCAAATAAAAATACTCTCAATCATTCAGCTAAAAATGAAGAATATAAAGAAACCTATAAAGATAATATAACTAATAATTATACTGTAAGTGAAGAAGAGAGACTTTTATTTTTAAATGCTATTAAAAACCTTGATTGCAGCAATCATTCAAAAAAAGAGCTTCCAAAAAATAATATCAAATTTAAGCCAAAAATAAAAAATGCCGTTCCAAAAGAAAGAATAGATTTGCATGGTCTTACAGCTGATAGGGCTTTAATTGAGGTAAAGCATTTTATCGGCGAATGCAAAAAAAATAAAATAAGCCCAATACTTATAATACATGGAAAAGGGTTTGGAAGCGAAAATAAAATACCAGTATTAAAAAACGCAGTTGAATATTATATTGCTACAGAGGGAAAGCCTTATATAAAATATGTTTCAGATGCTCCGAGGGAATTAGGAGGCTCTGGTGCTAAATTAATTTATTTGAATTTGTAATTATTAGTATATATCTAAACAATTACAATTTCTAAAAAAATAAAGTTATATATTATTTTTGATACTGGGCTTTGCCCACCACTCTGTGTGCTTACGCAAGACCCCCACTTCTTTTGCGACCGAAGGAAGTACCTGTGTGTATGGCCAAAAGAACCAAAAAGACTGCAATTTTTTAGCTAAAAATATTGGTATTATCTTTTTATATATTCCTAGGATATTAG
>NZ_SRZM01000002.1 GCF_019402445.1 Brachyspira pilosicoli | reverse complement strand
ACTGGGGTGCGGGGCAAAGCCCTGCAAATATTTTCAATATAAAAAATAGTATTTAAAAATTTTTAAATATAATAAAATTCATTAAGAATCTGGCTTTAATGTTGCCTTAAGGTTTGAGAAAAACTCTTCTTCGTCCATTGCCATATCTTCTGGAAGTCCCTTTCTCATCTCTTCCAAAAATATTGATGGGGTGCATTCTACATCTCTTCCCTGCTTTTTTCTTTTCATACAGTATGTTAATGTGAGGTGTTTTTTTGCCCTTGTCATGGCAACATAGCAAAGTCTTCTCTCTTCTTCTATCTCTCTGTCTGATGAACTTTTATGATGCGGAAGTATGCCATCTTCCATGCCGCATATATAAACATAAGGAAACTCTAAGCCCTTTGCAGCATGTATACTCATAAGCATTACACCTTTCTTTTTCTCTTCTTCATTGTTTTCTTCAATGCTCATTAAAAGTATTCTGTCTAAATAATTTTTTAGAGTAGCGTTTTTATTTCCTTTTTCATATTCAGCTATACCATTCATTAGAGATTCAATATTTTCTATTTTTTTGCTTCCCTGCTCTTTTGTATCGCTTGAGTTTAATACTTCATTATGATATGCGATTGTATCTAAAAACTTATTAATGTTTTCGTAGAGTTTTGGTTTTTCTAATGTATTTTTATCAACAGTAAATACTTCATTATAATAATGAATAATATCTAAAAAATCTTTTATACCTGTTTTTGCCTTTGGAGGTATATCGTCTATATTCTCATAGTCGAGTAATGTTTGATATAATGACACACCGTTTTTTATGCTTATTTCATTGAGATTATTAATTGCAACAGCCCCTATTCCTCTTTTCGGTATATTAATAACTCTCAAAAGAGAAACCTCATCTTCTGGATTAACAAACAAGTTTAAATAAGCAAGTATATCTTTAATCTCTTTTCTCTCATAAAACTGAAAAGCACCAACAACAGTATATGGAATGCCTCTAAATCTTAAAGCCTCCTCAAAAATACGCGACTGAGAGTTCATTCTAAAAAGAATAGCAAAGTTTTCATAGTTTAAATTTTTGTTTATTGCAGTTTGTGTGATATTTTCTGCTATAAACTGTGCTTCATCTCTCTCATCTTCGCAAGGCATAATAACAGGAGGTATCCCTTCATCATTAACTGCAACAACCTCTTTTGCTTTTCTTTGTGTATTGTTGCTTATTACAGCATGTGCCGCTTCAAGTATTGCTTTAGTGCTTCTGTAATTTTTATTTAATGTAATTATCTTAGCTTCTGGATATTCGTTTTCAAAAGAGAGTATATTTGATACATCAGCCCCCCTAAAAGCATATATACTCTGGTCATCATCGCCTACTACAACTATGTTTTTATATTTTGAAGCTAAAAGACTTGTGAGCTTATATTGTGCTAAATTGGTGTCTTGATATTCATCAACCATAATATATTTAAATCTCTCTTGATACTTATCTAAAACCTCAGGAAAATTAATATATAAATCAATAGTTAAATTAATAAGGTCATTAAAATCAACAGCATTATACCCTTTCAAATAATTCTGATAAACCTCATAAACTCTTTTAGCAATCTTCTCCAAATCATCATGAGGCACTACTTCATTTGGCTTCATTAAATTGTTTTTGTATCTATCTATATACCAAGCAAAGAGGTTTTCATCATAATTAAGAGTATTTACTTTAACTTCTCTCAAAATATTTCTTATAAGGGTTCTGCTGTCTGAAGAAGAATATATACTAAAGTTTTTTTTGTATCCTAATTTATCTATATCAAGCTTAAGCACCCTCACGCAAAAAGAATGAAAAGTGCTGATTACTAATTGTTTAGGTTTTTCTTTAAGCAAAGCAGCTATTCTCTCACGCATTTCATTAGCAGCTTTATTTGTAAAAGTAACAGCAAGTATATTACTAGGGTCTATTCCGTTTTTTATTAAATAGGCAATTCTCTCTGTAATTACTCTAGTCTTACCGCTTCCTGCACCAGCTAATGCAAGCATAGGTCCGTTAATATGCTCTACAGCTTTTTTTTGCTCTTCATTTAACATTAATGCCATAAAAAATAAAAAACCTTTATTTAGAAGTTGGAAATTTATTATATATTATAACGAAATATATACAAGCACAGGGGTTGTTATTAAAAATAGTGTATGGTTAAACTATTATATTTTGTAATTTTTTACAGACATATTATCAATTTTTCACGCTTTAGTATAAACATACAAACCAATAATTTTTTATTAATTTTTTTGTTGTTCTTTTTCCCGCCTTCGTACCCACACCTAAAGGTACTTCCTACGGTCGCAGGCA
>NZ_SRZM01000199.1 GCF_019402445.1 Brachyspira pilosicoli | reverse complement strand
GAAGTTTTTATTGATAATTATTTAATGAATAGATTGGCATCAACTTTAATATGGAATTTGTATGATAAAAATAAAAAAATTATAACAACTTTTAGATATTTAGGCGAAGGTAAATATGTAGATTCTGAAGATAAAGAAATAAAAATTGATGCTGATAGTTTTGTTGGTTTAGCAAGCCCTGCAGAAATGAACGAGGATACTATAACTAAATGGAGAAGAGAGCTTAAAGATTCTAAATCATCACAGCCTATAAATCAATTTACATCTATAAAATTAAATAAAGATAATCTAAAAAAAGAAATAAAAAAAATAAAAAATATAGATTCAAGCTATGGAGCTTTTAAGGCATTTGCTAAAAAATATGATATGCATACTAATGATGCAGATAATGATACTATAACCTATACATTTACAGCAAATAATGGGGATATTTTTGCTATGTCTGCAAAAGTTGATGAAGACATTGAATATGATGATTTGGTAAATATTACTATTGATTTTAAAAAAGCTAAAAAGGAAATAAGCAATAGATTTGTTTATACTTTATTAGTATTTATAATTTTAGATTTTAGATTAACAGATTTATTTTAATAATTATTTTGAAATTTTTAATGAAACACCAAAATTTTTAATATATGATAAAATTATCTAACAATCTTTAGGAGAAGTTATGAAAAAATATAAACCAACAACAAAAACAGAATTAAAAAAATTGGTATTTACTGATGGTATAAAACTTTATGATGTTGATACAAGTCTTATTACAGATATGAGTAAACTTTTTTATGAAAGCAAAAGAAAAGATTTTGAAGGCATAGAAGATTGGGACGTTTCTAATGTTACAAATATGGATATGATGTTTGCTTATATGGGTTATAATATGCTTGTAAGATATTCATCTATAGATTTTGATCAGGATTTAAGTAATTGGAATGTATCTAAAGTAACAAGTATGAATAATATGTTTGCTTATTGTTCTAATTTTGATCAGCCTTTGGATAATTGGGACGTTTCTAATGTTGAAGACATGTCATTTATGTTTTGCGGTGCCAAAGAGTTTAATCAGCCTTTAAATAGCTGGAACACATCAAAAGTTAAAAATATGAGGGGAATGTTTCAGGAATGTGAATTTTTTAATCAGCCTTTGGATAAATGGGATACTTCTAATGTTGAAGATATGTCTAATATGTTTATTAGGGCAAAAAGATTTAATCAGCCTTTAAATACTTGGAATATAAATAAAGTTAAAGATTTATCAAGTATGTTTGCATATTGTGATGCTTTTAATCAGAATCTTAATGATTGGGACGTTTCTAATGTAGAAAATATGGATTCTTTGTTTAGGCAATGCGAAAAATTAAATCAGCCTTTTGATAAATGGGACACTTCTAATGTTGTAAATATGGAAAAGACATTTTTCTCATGCATGAAATTTAATCAGCCTTTAAATAGTTGGAATGTATCTAATGTAGAAAATATGGATATGATGTTTTATATGGCACAAAGTTTCAACCAGCCTCTTGATAAATGGAATACACAAAAATTAGTAACTGCAGCGGGACTATTTAGGTTTGCTTATAAGTATGATTGTTATGAGTCTTTAGAAAATTGGAATTTAGATAATTTGCAGGAAGTTGGTACTTTTTGCGATGATGAGGAAAAATTATATACAAGACTTAAAGTATATATGCAAGTTTTTTATCCTAAAGAAAATTATATAACTATAACAAATAATAATGCAAAAGAGATATATAATTTAATACTTAAAGATAAAAATAAAAAAATTGTAAGATTAAGAAAAAAAATTGAAAATGATTTTAAAGAAGAGCTTTCAATTTCTGAAGATAATTTTGCAACTATAGAAGATGCAGAAAATTATATAAAAAATAACTATAAAGAAGATAAAAGACTTAAGTTTATAAATAAAAGTAAGGTTTTAATAAAAGATAAATCAAGAGAAGTAAAT
>NZ_SRZM01000198.1 GCF_019402445.1 Brachyspira pilosicoli | reverse complement strand
TTAAATGCAGTTCTTTTGCTTCTTTTATACTAATAAAAGAAGTGGGGGTATGGGGGCAAAGCCACCATAAATAAAAAACTTACAAAAATTTTTAGTATACATACAAACAATTATATTTTATAGTGTCACAGCTCACGATTGACAAACTATAAATTTTTAATGTATAATATTTTAAGCTAATAATAAGGAATACAATATGACTATAAGAAAAACAACATCCAATGATATAGATAAACTCTTAGAAATATTTGATTATGCCAGAGAATATATGAAAGCAAATAATAATCCAAATCAATGGGTTAATGGTTATCCATCAAGAGAAGATGTAGAACAAGACATTAAAAAAAATGAAAGTTATGTATGTTTAGATGATGATAATAATATAATAGCAACATTTTGTTTTTTTATAGGCATTGAAGAAGATTATAAAGAAATATACGAAGGTAAGTGGCTTAATAACAATGAATACGGAGTTATACATAGAATAGCAACTCTAAATAATCAAAAGGGAGTAGGCTCTTTTTGCATGAAATACTGTTTTGATATATGCAAAAACATTAGAGTAGATACACATAAAGACAATATACCAATGCAAAGGCTTTTAGATAAAGAAGGTTTTACAAAGTGCGGCATAATAAAACTAAGAAGAAACGGAGCGGAAAGAATAGCTTTTCAGAAAAGTAAATTATAAATTAGTTTTATAATAATTGGAGATGGCGGGACTCGAACCCGCGTCCTACGAAGCGCCCCATATTCGTCTACATAGCATATCTTATCTTTGAAGTTTCACTCTACAGGTAAAAGACAAGCAGAAAAACTATAAAGCTAGTTTGAGTATACGTAATATTAGGCTCAAACGGCACCCAATACAAGTTCTATGTGTTTCGACACCGATAAAGCAACCCATAGACAAATCACTAAACCAGTGACAGCTTCAATTAAGCTGCAAGTGCGTATTCGTCTGCACTTATATTTTTAGTATGATATTTACGTGCATATACCAAGCACGACTATGCAAAATATGACTCAACCATCGCAGTCGAAGCCGGAGCATCCCCTTTCAAAGAACATATATAAATTATTATAATATTTTTTTTCATATAGTCAACTCTTTTATCTGCTTTACTTTTATATTAATTTAAGTATAATTAAATAGTTATGAAATATGTATTAACATTATTTATTATAATAAGCTTTCAATTATATCCATATGAATTAAGACTCCATTTTGCAAGAGCTAATATTTATAATAATACTTTGTATGCTAATGTATATGTTGGCAATGATATGAATTTTTATAATAATATAAAAAGATATTTAGACAACGGAATTATAACTACATTTAATTTTAGAGTTAATCTATTTAAAGAAAATCTATTATTAGATGACAGTATAAAAGATGCACATTTCTATAGAAGAATGTATTATGACTTTTTTACTAAAGAATATGTTATATATAATTCTCAAACTATGGCGGAAACAAGAAATACTAACTTTTATGAATTAATTAGAAATACAAGCCAAATAAATAGAGTAAATATTATTGATACTAATAACCTTGATTTAAACAGTAAATATTATTTTAAAACAAGACTTTCAATACAATTTGAAAACGCCTATCCATATTTAAATGCTTTTTTTAATATGATAACGCCACTACAATATAGAATAAAATGGTTAAAATCTAATAATTTTTATTTAAATGAATTGTCATAATAATTTATATTTTCTTATATTATTTATAG
>NZ_SRZM01000197.1 GCF_019402445.1 Brachyspira pilosicoli | reverse complement strand
TTTCTAATTAATTTATATATTTTGTTTTGCTTAACGTGCGGGGAATGATTTTAAAAACTAAAACTTAAAAAATTAAAAATTTAAAATTTTAAAATTTAAAAAACGCTTGGGTGGGGTGTTAAAATTTCTAATTGTGCAATGAATATAGAGAAAGTTTAAATTTAAAATTAGAGCAAAAAGGAAAAAGGGCGGGGTGTGTAAATAAAATTTTTTAAGAAATAAAATACTATTAAAAAATAGCACTTTATTTCTTAAATTTATTAAAATTATAATTTATTAAAACTATTCTTCAATATATGCATAATTAAATCTGTATCGTCCCAATGGGTCATCAATATAGTTTTTTAATTTCGGATTTACAACTAAAAAGTCTGTTCTATATATAAAAGGTATTATAGGCATCTCTTCAAAAAGAATTGCCTCTGCTTCTTTTAAAGCTTCCATTCTATCTTTTTGATTTGTTGAAGTAGTGGCAAAGTTTATTAAATAGTCATATCTCTCATTTGAAAAACCACTGTAATTTATATCGCTTTCGCTTGTCATAATCTGAAGCATTGTGAGAGGGTCATTATAATCACCTGTCCAGCTTGTTCTAGCCATTTGGTATTTGCCTGATTGTCTGAAAGGAAGTGTTATTTTTGATTCTTCTGTTCGAATTGCTACATCAATATTCAAATTATTTTTCCACATCTCTTGAATTGCCTCTAATACTGTGGTGTAGAAACCAGATGAAACTTTTACTTCTAATATTGGGAAGTTTTCTCCATTAGGGTATCCTGCTTCGGCTAATAATTTTTTTGCTTCTATTATATTATTGCTGTAATTATTTGCTATTATAAAATTGCTGCTCTCTTCTCTAAAAGATTTTTCAAGTCCTTTTACAACTGGCGGAACAAAACTTTCTGCTGCTATTAGTTTGCCGTAGCCAATGTTGCTTACAATGTAATTTCTGTCTATTGCTAGAGATAATGCTTTTCTTACTCTCTTGTCGGACAAGGTTTTATCTTTATTGTTTAAATCTAAATAATAAACTCCTATAATGTCGCTTACAGCCATAAGGTTTTCTTTTATTAAACTTTCTATCTCGCCAATAGGAGGGGCATTAATAGAAAAATCAACATCTCCTGTTCTAACGGCATTAAGAGATATATATTCATCAGCTATCAAAACAAAATTGATTTTCTTAGCAACTTGATTTTTGTAATCCCAATAATTAGTATTAAGCTCAAATGCAATAAGCTCATCAGGCTTTCTTTCTGTCATCTTGTAAGCACCATTTCCAATATATGCCTCAGGCTTCCATGTCCAATCATCACCGTATTTATTTATAATGTCTTCTCTCACAGGCACATAACAGCCTCCAGAAGCTAAAATATCTTCAAAGTATAATGTAGGGTTTTCAAGTTCTATTGTAAGAGTGTTTTCGTCTACAGCAATAATGCCTAAACTTTCAATAGGTTTTTTTCCTGTGTTTATATCTTTTGCATTTTTTATATAATACATTAAATACGCTATAGGTGAAGCTGTTTTAGGGTCAACAACTCTTCTATATGAATATACAAAATCATCAGCTGTGAGTTTTTTGCCGTCGCTCCATTTGGCATCTTCTCTTATATGAAATGTGTATTTTAATTTATCTTCGCTTATCTCCCATTTATCTGAAGAGCCTCCTACTATTTTGCCGTTTATGTCTTTTGTCAATAATCCTTCGAAGGCATGATTAATATAAATAAAACCATATGTTTCGTCGTTTATTGCTGGGTCAATAGACTGAAGCTCATAGCCTAAGTTTACTGTAAGTTCATCTTTGATTTTTTTTGTTTCTTTAGTGCAGGATATGATTAATAAAAAAGTTATAGAAATAAAAAATGTTTGAAATAAAGTTTTAATAAAAAAGTTTTTTGCTTTAAGATTGTAAGTCATAAAAAACTCCTAAAAAATATTAAATAGAGATTTTTATAACGCCGTTTGTCTTGTTTTATTTAATTTTGTTTTTAGTCTTGTTTGATTATTTATTGTAATTTAATAAAACAAGACCAACATTAGAAAAGGTCTCATTTTATTAATTTATTTAGAGTAAAAAATAAAAGAGATAATTCCCTACGCTGGCATTACCCAAACAGGTTATAAGGGTCGAAGTTTGCATGTATAAAATTATGTAAACTTCCTCTCAGCCTTTTACAAGCTCCCCATGTTGATAATATCATATAATATTTTTATTTTTTTATCAATATTTTATAATTATTATTTTATGAAACTATTCTAAAATAATTATATAACGATAAATATATAAATATTTGTATAATTATTAATAGAGAGA
Source organism: Brachyspira pilosicoli (assembly GCF_019402445.1). GTDB lineage: Bacteria > Spirochaetota > Brachyspiria > Brachyspirales > Brachyspiraceae > Brachyspira > Brachyspira pilosicoli_B. Next base: position 420 of record NZ_SRZM01000197.1, on the reverse strand, counting down.
TATATGCTAATATAAGTTTATTTTCTTTGATTATTGAAATTCCATAAAATAAGAATATAGAAAATAAATATATTATAAATGCATATAAATATAAATTATTTTTTATTTTTAGAGTGTATTGTATATTATCAATTTTATCTATATCTATTTTTTTAGTAGTTATTAATGTACCAAAAGGACTTCCTTTTTCTTCTATTTTAATATCTTTGATAAAGTTATTATCATTAATAGTTTTTTCTATATCTAAATATACCCCATAGATATCACTGTTTCTAAAAACTTTATCATAATAACTTATTCTAAACGAGTATATATTATCTTTAATAGGATTTATTTCATTTAAATATCCTATTCTTTTTATTGAACCTAAAATTATTAAAGAAAATAATATTATTATAAATACTGATAAAACTATTAGTA